>DATGJU010000377.1:0-2077 GCA_035295045.1 Chthonomonadaceae bacterium | reverse complement strand
GTCCTGTCCTCGATCTTTGCGCCGCCGCCCTGCCCGCGCATCCAGGATAGGTCCTTGGCGGTGTTGCTGGCATTGATCACGACGAGGTAGGCGTCCCGCGCTCGCCTGTACACGATAATGTCGTCGATAATGCCGCCGGCCGGATTGGTAAGCAGCGAATACTGCGCCTCGAACGGGGCCAGCGCCTCGACATCGTTGGACGTAAGCCGCTGCAGCGTCCCTGTCGCCTCCGGCCCGGATGTCTCCGTTCGGCCCATGTGGCTGATGTCGAACAGGCCGACCCCGGTCCTGACCGCCCGCGCCTCGTCCAGGATCGAGGTGTAGAGAACGGGCATGGACCACCCGGCGTAGTCCACCATCCGTGCGCCGACAGCCAGGTGAGCCTCGTGAAGCGGCGTTAGCCGCAAACCGCTATCGATCGCCATGTTTCATCCCAATCTCGGCAGTATCAGCCGGCGTCCGGCGTCGCTGTCGCCCACCTGCGAGCCGGCAGTGCGCCGTCGCATCCGTCCGCCACCGCACGTTTATATAAGAACACGCGCGTCCGGCACACCGCGCCTCTAGTGGCCGCTCCCAGGCCCCAGCGACGGAGTGGATAGCACCGGTATCGTCGCGGTCGCATATACCGTGACCGCGTCGGCGCCGACCGACACGGACGTGAGCTTGAGGTAGCCGGCGAGCCCCAGATCGTCCGCGATATCCAGAAGCGGATTGAGCTGGCGTATGATCGCCTGGACGAGGTCCGGCGAAAGTGGCTTCCCGTTAAGCGTCACGTCGGCCTGGGCCAGGTCCACGTACCTGCCGCTCCGGGTCGTCATATCCCCCAGCGCGACGAAGGGCGCCTTTGCGCCCAGGAACATCAGGTCGCCGGTGATCTGGACGCGGCCGCCGCGAAACGCGACGGCGACGTCCGTCACCGTCTGGCCGTACTTCCGATCGATGAAGCGGCGCAGACCGTCGGCGCCGATTCGCACCGTCGCGGGACCCTCACCGGCGCCTCGGATCACCAGCCGGTCCTTATACAGCGCCTGGCCGATGTCGTAGGTTACGTTGGGGATGTCGGCGTCCAGCCGCTCCACTGGCAGGCCCTTGAGGGTCAGCGAGTCGAGGTGCACGCGCAGATGCCGGATTTCGCCTTTCCATCCGGAGCGCGGAATGCTCGCGAACGGCATTTTGTCGATGGACTGGCCGGTCCCCGTCACATCGATCGCATAGAGCCGATTACCGAGCGCGCCGAGCATGCCGCGTGGCTCGACCGACAAGCGAAGAGCTCCCGAGTGGTGGAACGCACCGTCCAGCTGCCGTGCCGCGTCGTGCCTCGCGCGCCGCTCCAGACCGGCATGGACCACGATGAGCCCGAGGAATCCGAGGACCAGTGCCTTTGCCGTGTCGTCCATCACTCTCCGAGGTAGGCCTGCCGGACCTGATCGTTCTTCAGCAGATTGGCGGCAGTATCCGCGAGCACGACCCGCCCGGTCTCCAGTACGTAGCCGCGGTTCGCAATCTTCAGCGCCTGGTTGGCGTTCTGTTCGACAAGCAGCACCGTCACTCCCTGCTGGTTGATGTCGCGTATGATGCGAAAGATCGCCTGCACCAGGAATGGCGCGAGCCCCAGAGACGGCTCATCGAGAAGCAGAAGTCGCGGCCTTGCCATCAGCGCCCTGCCGATCGCCAGCATCTGCTGTTCGCCGCCCGAAAGCGTGCCCGCCACTTGCGTCTCGCGCTCCTTGAGCCGCGGGAACAGCTCGAAGATGCGCTCCATGTCGCTCTTGACTTCGGTTCGGCGGTGGCTGCGCGTATAGGCGCCGAGGTCCAGGTTCTCGCGTACGGTCATATTAGAGAAGACGCGGCGGCCCTCCGGCGACTGGCCGATGCCGAGCGCTACGATCTTATGCGCGGGCGTCGCCTGGATCGGATTGCCCTCGAACAGGATTTGTCCCGCTCTGGGCCTCACGAGCCCGGAGATCGAGCGGATGGTCGTGCTCTTACCCGCTCCGTTGCCGCCGATCATCGTCACGATCTCGCCCTGCTCTACTTCCAGGCAGACGCCGTCGAGCGCACGGATCGCGCCGTAATA
>DATGJU010000376.1:0-5853 GCA_035295045.1 Chthonomonadaceae bacterium | reverse complement strand
GCTCCTTTTCGACGCGAGTCATGTTGCCCTCGCACTTCAGGAACGTCTCGATAAACGCGAGATGCTCCGCCGGCAGGCGGCAGAAGCGGCACGTGTCGAAGGAGCTCTGTACGCGTGCGCTGCATCGATCGCACGTAAGCTCGGTGATCTTGAACTCGCCCGCGCATACCGGGCAGCGGGTCAACGTCTTGGCCATTTTCGTTTCGTCTCCCAATTCTGGTCTACGCATTAAGAAACCTGACGGTTTCAGCAGATTCCGTTACTATTTCTTAATGCTGCATCAATATTTCTATCTTCGGCCAATCCGCTCCCGTATCTTAGATTCGAATATTCCTAACCCTATGAGGTCGCTGGCGTGAAATTAGGATGGTAGCCTGGTCGCCAATCTCGGACGCCAGATTGCGAGCGCTGAGCGGGGGCTGGGGTGCTGCCGCCACCGTCCGAACGCCGCGGCGGCCCGCTCGAAATTCCACTGTCACTGCGTCTCGCGGTAGAAGCGATACGTCACGCGCTGGGCGAACTGGCCCGGCCCCTGCCGGTCGTGTAGCCACTTGTCATCCGGCACAAGATGCGGACTGACGAGCGCTTCCGCCTCCAGATACCAGGGCTCTTCCGTCGCGACGCAATGCAGGCGCGGGTCTGATGTTTCGCCCCAGGACTCGAGGCGGTGCTCGTACTCATTACGCAAGTATCCCTGCTGCCAGAGCGTGCGGATGCGCACAGCGCGCACCTCGCCAACGAGCCTGTCCTTGGGCCTCACGATGCGGCTTTCGTTCAGTCGGAGGTGAAGCAGCGGTATCTGCGCCGTAAAGCCCTCGGGGCTCCTCGAATAGTCGAATGCCACCTTGCCCAGCGCCCGCGTTACCACGCCGGGCCGGAACTGAACCATCACGCCTGTGTACTCGGGCTCGGTCCGCTTGTTCTCATAGAGCACGCCGACGTTGAATTCGCCTAGCTGCTTGCCGACGTACACGTCGCCGCCGAACTGGCCGGCACGGCCTAGCGGCTCCTGCCGAACGGCGATTGCGCCGAGCCGGCTCTCCACGCGCCACCCGCTTCCAATATCGCGTCGAAAAAACGCATAGGCCTCCATGAATACCGCGGCGGCCGGCGCATTCACGGCTTGGGCGCGCCCGCTCACGTGTACGCCCCAGCCGCTATTGGCCGCCGCCTCTGCGACAAGTACCGCGTCGCGGTAGTCCGTCGGGATGCCGCCGAACAGGTCCTTGTAGCCGGGAACCTGGTCGAATTCGGAGATGGAGTCGGGAAACGGGAAGTGCAGGTACCGGATATGACCGGCGCGGAGGCTCGCTCCCGCGCTCCAGGACGCCGACCGGTATTGGTTGAATGCCTCCACGTAGTACTCGTCGGGATCGACCTGGAACGCCTTGATCTCGCCCTCTCGCCGGCGGACGGAGGCGCGCACGCGCAGGCCAGGCGCCAGGTCCATGGCGCCACCGAGCTGCAGCCTTCCAATATCGAACCTGTCCGGCCAGAATTTGACGCCGAACGACCCGTCCAGCACTCCGCGAAACGGCCCGATAAAGTCCGTGTGCCAGCCGAGCGGCGGCGGCTCGGCGAGGCCCGTGAGGTTGAAGAGCCGCTCCTCCGTCGTAGTCGGCGGAAGCGGCGTCGGTGTCTCGCCGCGCTGGGCCGAAGCCGCCGTCGCCGCGGCCACGAGGAGCAGCGCTCCCAGCGCCGCCACGGAATGCCCATTCGGTCCAGGTTTCAAGGTCTCGCCTCCTGCCCATTGTCCGGCACGTGAGCCGCTGGGCCGTATTGGATTGGACGGCGCTCCGTGAGTCTCCTCTATGGGCTGAGTTGCGCGTGGGGGTCGTTTCGGGCTATAATCTGGCGTTGCGCGTAGCAGCTCCCTGATGCCGCGGGCGCCGATTACAGGCTCCGAACGGGCATGCATTCGCTGCGACCGCGGTCCCGCAAGTTTCCTGCGGGAAAGGCGGCTGCGGCAAACGCGCCGGCCGCCACGCAGGACCATCCAGGAAATCCGATGCCGAATTCCAGCACCAGCGTCCGGTGGGCGCTGGCGATCGTAGTCACCGTCTCGTGCCTCGCCAGCCTATTTGCCGCCTATCGCCGATTCCACGTAGAAGAGTCCAACCGCCGCGTCGAGATCGGCCTGGAGTGGCAAGAGATCGTGGCGCTCTCCCAGAGCTCCCTGCTCCCAATCCCGCTCGTCCTGAAGGAGCTGCAGGCCGAACATGTCACCTCCGTAGTTATCGCCGAGGACACGATCACCACGATGGAGCAGTCCGGCGCGGTCCGCCCCATCCGCACCGCGCTGCCCCCGCCGGCCAATGCGCCGGAGAAGCCGATTGGCATAGCGCTCGTCGATACCGAGGCGGATCTGGCGAGAATCACGAGGGCGCTTGAACAGCGCGGCATGCCGGCGATTCAGTTCAATGACGCGCCGCCGGTGGGAACAACGACGGTGTTCGAGTGGAGCGAGGCGCTCGCGCCGGGCCGCCCTGCGGGAGCAGCGCCGCCCAAGACGGTGAACATCGGCACGAGCGCCGACTACGCGGGCCTTCGAACCATGGGCCTCGGCCTGCCGCCAGACGCCGTCGAGGCGGCCAAGACCGCCGGGCTGCGGATCGCGGGCCGGATCTCCAACTATCCCGGCGTCACGCCCGACTCCGCCGCGAAGTCGCTGAGGTGGCTGGGTGCGCAGGGCGCCTCGACCGTCATCTTCAGCGGCGAAGAGGTGCTCGGCTACCGGGGAGTCGAGCGGGACGTAGCCGATATCCTCAAAGGCACGCCCCCGGCTGCCGTGATGCCCGCCGTGCCCGGTCCACCGCCTTCCGTCCCGACATACGGCGCCGTCGAATTCGGCAAGCAGAAGGGCGACGAGAAGCTCTCTGCGGACTTGAACGGTGAGTTCGTCCGAGTCCATAGCATCCAGGCCGCCGAAATGGGCCAGATGGAGGAGGAAGAGGCGGTCGATCGTTTCGTGCGCGCAGGAAAGGAGCGCAACATCCGCTTCTGCTACGTGCGGCTGTTGACGTTCGCCAGCGGGCTGGGCGCGCACGAGAGCGCCCTGGACAAGAACAAAGCGTTCCTGGCGAAGATCGCAGCCGGCCTCGCGAACGGCAACGTTGCGACGGGCGGCGGGCTCGGGTTCGGCCCCGCGAGACGTTTCGCCGAGACCGGGGTGCCGCGAGCCGTACTCGCCATCGCGGCCATCGGCGCGGCGGCGGGCCTGCTCTGGATGCTGCATGCGCTGGCGACCCTGCCGAAGGAGCGCGCTCTCTTCCTCCTTTTCGGTTTCGCGGTGCTTTTCTCCGCGGCCGCGTTTGCCGGGGAGACGGGGCGCAAGCTGGTCGCGTTTGTCGTCGGCGTCGTCTATCCCGCCGTTGCCTGCCTGCTCACCTACCCCGGTCGGCGGCGCGGCGAAGCAGCCGGCGAACCCGTGGCAGCGGCTGGCAACGCGTCCAACGGCTCCGCGCGGTCTGAGCCGGACGTCGCTCCGTCCGCGCTGAAGCCCTCAGCCTGCCTCGCGAAGGCGGTCCGAACGCTCGGATTCGCGAGCGGCGTTACCGCCCTTGGCATCGTTCAGGTCATCGGCCTGCTGGCGTCGCGGTCGTTCATGCTCCACGCGAACCAGTATCTCGGCATTAAGGCGCAGCATGCCATACCGGTATTGCTCATCGCCCTCATCGCGATCGCGGGAGGAGCTATTGGCGGCGAGCAGTGGAGCGCGCTCATCGCTCGCTGCGGTGCGCGGCTGCGCGAAGCCATGGCCGAGCCGGCACGCTTCGGGACGCTCGCGCTCGGAATCGTCGCCATCGCCGCTCTCGCTCTCGTCGTGGCGCGAACAGGAAACGATGCGGGCGTCGGCGTCTCGGGAACGGAGCTGCAGATACGCGGCTACCTCGACCATATCCTGCCGGTCCGGCCGCGAACCAAGGAGTTCCTCGTAGGGCATCCGGCCTTCGTACTGGCGATCGCCTGGTGGCTGCGCGGCCGGCGGCGGCTCGCCATCCCGGCGTTTGTCGTGGGCAGCCTGGGCCAGGCCTCGCTGCTCAACACCTTCTGCCACATCCACACGCCGCTCGTCGTCTCGATCTGGCGCGGCGCGCTCGGTCTCATCATCGGCGCGCTGATCGGCGCGGCAATCTTTTTGGCGCTAGAGATACTGTTCAATCTCGTGCGCCCCACGACGGACGCCGGACCGGACAGCCTATCGATCGGCGAGCCCGCACGGCCGGTCGGGTCCGGCCCCATCGAGCGCCCAGGCGCGGTAAAGTCCAGGAGCGGCACATGAACCCATCCGGCAGCGGTTTGTCGAACACGCGTGCGGAAGTCGTCCACAACGTGCTCTCCCTCCGCGCCGAGGCTGACGGCCGGAGTGAGCAGGTTTCGCAGGCGATCATGGGCGACCCGCTCGAGCTGCTCGAGGAGCGCGGCGAGTGGTCGCGCGTTCGATGCGTCGACGGGTATGAGGCCTGGGCGCTGACGTGCCACGTGCGGCGCGGCACCGGCACGTCTGGCGAGAGCGATCGTGCCGACGGGCTGAGCCTTGTCCGCGTCGGCGCGCCATCGATCCTATTCGTAGACATGCGGCACGAACCGGTCACGCGCCTCGTCTTTGGCACGCCCGTTAAGATCGCCACCAACCGTATCGACGACTTGGGGCTGGTCGAGACCGTGCTGCCCGGCGGCCGGCGCGGCCGAATCCCGCTCCCAGCCGTCACGGACGCCTTCGGAACGGGCTCCGACGCCCTGATTACTGTCGCGCAGATGTTCGTCGGCACGCCCTACCTGTGGGGCGGCACGACTCCCTTCGGATTCGACTGTTCCGGTCTGGTTCAGCGGACCTACAGCGTTTTCGGCGTACAGCTTCCGCGCGATGCCTATCAGCAGGCCGCCTGCCCGCTCGGCGCACGGCTGGCAGAGGGCGAGCCGCTTCGGGCCGGCGACCTGGTCTTCTTCCTTGGCGCGGAAGATCCCCGGGGGCGCGGCATCACGCACGTCGGAATGATGGTCGACGCAAAACGGATGATCCATGCCTCCGGTCGGTCCGGCGTGGTCGTCGAGCCGCTTTCGAGCGAGTCGCTCCGAGCCTCCTATACCTACCGCGGCGCCTGGAGATACGTCGAGCCGCCGACCGACCGGCAGGCGGGCTTTCCCCACTGATCGCAGTGCACGAACTGGGCGCCTTATCGCCGCGTCGGGCGCGAGGGCTGGATCGTCCGCAGGCCCTGTCCGCGCCGCACGCTCCCGCCGCACCGGGTATAATTGACAGACCGTTCCCGGACGCCGGCCCGATACCTGGCGGTCAGCGGGAGCGCAGGGAGTTCATCGGTTTATGATCGGAATCGCCGAACCAGCCGTGCGCGCAATGGAACCTGTAATTCCCTCAGTAGAGATTCTCGGGCTTCCGGTCCATAATGTGGACATGGCGTCCGCGCTCGAAGCCATTGACGGCTTCGTCCGGTCCGGGCTGCCGCACCACGTCGTCACCGCGGATGCCTCCATGTTGGTGATGGCGCAGGAGGACGAGGAGCTGCGCGGGATCATCGCTGGCGCGGCGCTAGTAACACCGGACAGTACCGGTGTGCTCTGGGCGGCCGGCAAGCGGCGTACTCCGCTGCGCGAGCGTGTATCCGGTGTGGAGATCGCCGAGCGACTGTGCGCGCTTTCGGCGGAGCAGGGCTATCGAATCTACTTTCTCGGGGCAGGTCCGGGAGTTGCGGACGCAGCAGCGAGCAAGATGCGGGACGCATATCCCGGCGCCTGTATCGTAGGGACCAGAGACGGTTTCTTTAGCGAGACCGAGTCGGCGTCCGTGGTGCACGCGGTCCGCGAGGCCCGAGCGAACGTGCTCCTGGTCGC
>DATGJU010000375.1:0-14797 GCA_035295045.1 Chthonomonadaceae bacterium | reverse complement strand
GGCCGTAAATCGGCATGATCTGGAGCGCCGCACCTCCGCGTATTTCCCACTGCGCGTCCCGTCTAAACAGTATCGGAAGCCGCGCAGCCGTCGGACCGCAGCCTCCCGGCGGGTCAGGCGAGCAGCGTATGAAGCGCCATGCCGTCGCGCACAGACAGTCCTTCAAAACAAAACGCGATGTCCATGTGGTCGCCGTAGCGGCCCTGCGGCAGCGCGCGTATTACCCGGCCGGCCAGGATGAACCGGTGCGCAGATTCGGCGCCGCCGTCCCGTTCGGAAGCCGGCAGACAGAACTCCAGCCGCATTCGCGATGGCACGTGCGCGAGCCGCTGCGTGCGGACGCGAATGCCTCCGGCGCCTATATCGACGCAGCGCGCCAGGATCGGAGCGGCGGTGTGGCCGTCGCCGCTGTTTGGCCGGTCGTGCGCCTCGTAGAGATGAACCGGGAATCCGATTCGGCGGCGCGGAGCGATGCGCCGCTGGTCGCACAGTTTGCAGTCCCAGATGCGTACGTGCAGCTCCCATGCCGGGCCGCTGTCCAGGATGCCGGCAGCCCCGGGACTTCCGTCGTTCGTATCACGAGGCGTGACGACCGTCCCGGTCATCTCGAAGCGCTGCCCGTTCACGTCGATCTCGAATCGCACGGGCGTGCCCCAGTTCAGGCTCACGGACGGGTCCGGGTTGTCGAGCGAGATCAGCGCGCAGCTCTCATCGAGATGGACGATCTGCGCCTCGATCTCGGAGATAACCTGACCTGCCTGGTCCAGCATCGCCAGCCGAATGGGCGAATCCGCAGCAGTCAAGATCATTGATGGACTCCTTATACGGTCGTCTGTCGCCGCAGCGCCGGTCCGCAGCATCTGGGAACGAATTCCGGCGCCGCCCGGCACGGCCGACCTGGCGAAAATGCCGGGAGTTGGATAGTTATCGGCGAATTGTAGAGAAACATTGAGAGCGACGCTTCACGGGGTGGCGAGAGACCGGCGCCGCCGTCGCGTGGTATAACAGAGGACGATGGATTCTCCCCCACCGCCGGATCCATGGGCGACCGCTTTCCCCGTTCGGCTGCCTTCACGCGCTGACACGTGCAAGGTAGTGCGATACGTGGCGCGAGGGTGATCCGGCTGATTTGCCGGACGTGGCGCTTACCAGGTTGAACAACCAATGAAAATGCTTGCACTGCTTAAGAGATCATGTTGGCTCGCCATGGCGCTCCTGGCGTGTTTCGCGGCGGCGCCGTGCCGCGCCCAGCGCGTCACGCTTGCGATGACGCCCCGCGGCGCAGGAGGGCTGACACGGCTGCGGCCTGTCGAGCTAACGCTCTCGGCGATGCGACCGGCCGGAATTTCGCGCGTTCCGAAAGGGCTTAGTGCGCCCTACTACACGGCGATCGTGCTCGGACCGAAGGAGAGCCCTTCCCGGTTCACCGTCATCATCGATGCGCCGGAGGGCCGTCCGTCCCGGCTCTTCGTGGATGCGAACGGTAACGGCGACATGCTGGACGACCCTGCGCCCGAGTGGAATCATAAGACGGTTCCAGGCGGCGGCGGCGCGCCCGTGATCGTGTCGAACGGCGGCGCGACGCTGCAAGTGAAGTACGGCGCGCGGACCGTTCCCGTGCATGTAGCGCTCTCCCGCAACGACACGGACGCTCCGGCACGCGCGGCGCAGTTCCTCTCGATCTACTGCTCGGCGGACTACGCGCGCGAAGGCGTCGTTTCGCTCGGCGGCAAGTCGTACCATGTTTGGCTTACGGACGCGCTGAGCCGCGGCGACTACCGCGGCTCGGGCAGACCCGGCCAGTCCGGCATATTCCTCCTCATCGACGTAAACGGCAACGGCAAGATCGATGCGCGCGGCGAGACATACGACGCCATGGAGCCGTTCAACATCGCGGGAGTCACCTACGAGATTCGCGGTCTTGACGCGTCGGGCGGAAGCTTCGAGATCGTGCGGTCGTCGCGCTCGGTGGCGGAGATACTGCCGCCGCCCGATCTGCGGCCCGGTCATACCGTCGTCCCGTTTACGGCGCAGACGACCGAGGGTCGGACCGTCCGCTTCCCGGACGACTACAAGGGCCGGCTGGTACTGCTCTATTTCTGGGCGACCTGGTGCGGCGACTGCAACCGCGAGGCGCCCTACGTCTCCGCCGCGTTCAAGGCCCATCATGCGGCAGGCCTCGACATTCTCGGCGTCAGCCTGGACCACGCCAACCAGGCGACCGTGCTTGCGGCCTTCACGCGAGACCATGAGATGGGATGGCCCGAAATCTACGACGGCAAGGAGTGGAACGCCGCTCTCGCGCAGCTGTACTATGTGCGAAGCACGCCGACCGCCCTACTTGTCGACGGAGATACGGGAACGATTCTCGCCGGGGGCCAGGATCTGCTCGGCGATCGGCTCGACACTACGCTCGCGAAGTTCCTCACGGCGCGCTGAACCGAGTGTGGCCGTAATCGGACAATCGGCAATCGGCAATCGGCAGGCGTGCCTTCGGTCTCTCGTATCATTTCGGGTTTTGATCGGTCCCGGCTCGCGATCCCATCCTGGTAAGAATCGGTGGCAGGTACCTGGCAAAGGTATGGAATAACTGCTCCGTACCCACCGGAGTCAACGGCCATGGAAGGCTCCGGAACCTGCCTTTCGATGGAGCGAGGACCGCACCGAATGGGGACCACGAGCCGACCGCCGACGTGGACAAACGCGATACCAATTGCGACCCTTGTCGCGTTAATTGCCACTCTTGCAGTATTACCGCAGCCCTCCCTGGCGTTAGATCCGGAGAAGTCGATCCGGCAGTGTCGTATCGACGTTTGGACGCGGCGCGACGGCCTCCCGGCACGCAGGATCGAGGCCATGGTCCAGGCGCGCGATGGCTTCCTCTGGATGGCGACTCGAGGCGGCGTCGTCCGGTTCGACGGTAAGACATTCCAGGTCTTCAACTACAAGAACACCCCGGGTCTCTTCCGCGACATGGCCGTGTCAATTGCTATCGGTCCGCGAGGAGTGCCGTGGATCGGCACGGACGGCGGCGGGTGCGGCCCGCTGGAGAACGGCGCGTTCCTGCCTCTTGCGCTCGGAAAGGGCAAGCGGCTCTGGTCCCAGCAGAATGCGATCCTTACGGCGAGGGACGGCAGCGTATGGCTTGCCGGGCTAGGCCAATACGCGCTGATCCACTATGATCACGGCGCGGTGCGTGCCTACCCCGAGTCGACGCCACAGGGCGCGCCCGCGGCGGGCTGCTCGGCACTGGCGGAGGATTCGGCCGGGCGGATCTGGCTGCTATCGTGGTCGGGACTCTACCTCCGCGATAAGGGCGACCAGTTCCGGATCGCGGACCGTATCATCGACGGCACCGCGATGATTCCGGCCGCCGGCGGCGGACTGTGGATCGGGACGAAGCACGGTCTCGTGCATTGGCGCGTAGGCAAGTCGAAGGTCTACGGGACGAAGGAGGGGCTGGCCACGGCCGACGTCCACTCGATCTGCGCCGATAGAAACGGAAATGTCTGGATCGGAACGGCGCTCGGTCTCAGCCGTCTTTCCAACGGTAAAATCACGAACTATGGGCGCGAGGACGGACTCTCGAACGCCAATGTCGGCCCGATCGTGGAGGACCGAGAAGGCAGCCTCTGGGTCGCGACGGACACAGGCCTCAACCGCTTTGCGCCGACGGAGCTGACGCCGGTCGACTTCGCCACGGCGCGGGGCGCGGCCCCCAAAATCTCCACGGCAATCGAGGCGGACGACCGAAGCGCGTGGTTCGCGACGTCGCTCGGCCTCTTTCGCGTTCGAAACTACGGCATTACGCACGTGGGCGTCCGCGACGGCTTGCCGTCCGAAGACATCCGCACCGTCGCCGAGGCGCGCGATGGCGCTTTCTACGTAACGACGGCTGTCGGCGACCTGTACCGGTGGCGCCGCGGCCGCTCGACGCCGGTGGTCGCCGGAAAGAAGATTGCGCAGATCGCGCGGGTTCGGACAGGCGTCGTCGCCGTTGCCGGCGACGGCGGCCTGTATGCGGTGGAGGGCTCTAGCGCGCGCCTCATCTCCAGAGTTGGCGACTGCGGCTGGATCTTCTCCTGCTCCGTCGACCGCCACGACGACCTGTGGCTTGCGACGTCCGTCGGCCTGGTGCGCGTGCACGACGGACGCCCGACGCGGTTCAACTCCGGCATGCCGCCAGACACGCACGTGCTGTCGGTTTCCGAGGGCGGCTCAGGCGAGCTGTGGCTGGGCACCGATCGAGGACTTGGCCGCTTCCGCGAGGGAAAGTGCCGCCTGTACGCCACCGCGGACGGCCTGCCGGACGATAACTTCTATAGCGCTCAAGAGGACGGGTCGGGCGGGCTCTGGCTGGGTGGAACCCGGGGTCTGGTTAACGTCCGCCTGGCAGACGTCGAGGCGCTCGACAGCCACCTTACGCGCCGGCTTCCCTTCAAGCTTTACGACGACTCGGACGGCGTTCGCCACTACCCCGTTATCCCTGGCCAGCTCAAAACCCGGGACGGAAGGCTCTGGTTTCTTGGCGACAAGGGCGTCACCGTCGTCGACCCGAACCACATCGTACACAATGAGCATATACCTTTTGTCATGATCGAGCGGGCTCTCGCGGACGACAGCGCGCTCGCGGGCAAGCCCGGCGAGAGCGTGCGGCCCGGCACGAACAAGCTGGAGTTCCGCTACACGAGCACCAGCCTCGCCGCGCCGGAGCGGGTGCTCTTCCGGTACCGCCTGATCGGCTACGACAGGGCCTGGGTGGACGTCGGCACGCGCCGCGCGGCCTACTATACCAACCTCCCGCCAGGGTCCTACCGGTTCGAGGTAACCGCATGCAATAACGACGGAGTGTGGAACCCTGTGGGCGCGACCTACGCGTTCACGCTGCAGCCGTACTTCTTCCAGACTCAAGCGTTTCGCCTGCTGGCGCTCATCGGACTGATCGCGGTTGTATGGTTTATATGCTCGCTCTGGTCGCGTCACCTGCGGTCCCGTAATCGCGTGCTGGAGAAGCGGGTCGCGCACCGGACCGCCGAGCTGCACTCCTCTCTCGACGAGCTCCGCGAGTCCAAACAGGCGCTCGAATCGGCCAATGCGGAGCTGCAGACGTCGCGTCTTGAGTTGGCGGCTAACAATGCGGAGCTGACCACAATGAACGCCGAGCTGGAGGCCGCAAACGCTCGCCTCGAGGCGCTTGCAACCACCGACGGCATGACGGGCATCGCCAACCACCGCGCGTTTCAGGATCAGATGCGCGCCGTGGTCGCGCGGGCATCCCGCGCCGAGAACTGCACGACGCTGCTGCTCTGCGACGTCGACCGGTTCAAGCAGTACAATGACAGCTACGGCCATCCCGCCGGCGACGAGGTGTTGCGGTTGACCGCCGCACTCCTTCGCGACAACATACGTGAAGGGGACTTCGTGGCGCGATACGGAGGCGAGGAGTTCGCGATCCTGCTTCCGAACACGGGCAGCGCCGAGGCCGTGGAGGTCGCTGAGCGCGTGCGCCTCGCGATAGAGAACCATGCGTTTCCGTGGCGCAGGATCACAATAAGCATCGGAGTGTCTGCGCCCATGGCGGGAGCCGTGGCGCCGCAGGCTCTCGTAGAGAGCGCAGACCGCGCGCTCTATGCCGCCAAGAACTCCGGCAGGAACCGGGTTATCCTAGGCGCCGGGGAGTGCGGCGATGGCATCGGCGTGCAAGAGTGGATCGAGCGGTCGCAGCCAGACGCCATGCACCCCGCCACAGAGGTTGACGACGTGGCCGAGCTCGCAGAGGGCCTCTTGAAGGTGCTCAACCTTCGCGACGCCGAGACGAAGGACCACTCTCAGCGCGTTGCGCGCTACACGATGCACCTCGCCGGCCAGGCGCAGGAACACGGATTCCACACGTTCACACGTCTCGAGCTGCGGGACATCAAGCTCGGCGCCCTGCTGCACGACATCGGCAAGGTCGGCATCCCCGACGCGATTCTTTATAAGGCCGACTCGCTCACGGACGACGAGTGGCAGGTGATGCGGTCGCATCCCATGCTCGGCGCCGAGGTGCTGCGCGGCTGCCCGCACTTTGCCGGCGCGATTCCAATCGTTCGGTCACACCACGAGCGTTGGGATGGCCAGGGCTATCCGGACGGGTTGGCGCGCCAGAGGATCCCGCTCGCCGCGCGACTCTTTGCCATTGCAGATGCACTGGATGCGATGGGTACGAATCGGCCCTACCGCGGGGCAGTACAGTACGAGGCGATCCGCGATGAAATCCGAGCCGAGTCCGGCAGGCAATTCGACCCCGCGCTGGTCGAGCTCTTCGTAAAGGTGGCGCCCGAGGTGTGGGAGCGGCTCGCGTCCGGCACAGGCGCTTCGGCCGGAAGCCAGCCCTGCGAGCTGCCGGCCGCCGCGTAACTCCGCGCTGCCGCTACGAAGCGCCCTCTCGCTCGCCGCCTTCTTGCGTCGCGAGGCTTCTCATCGGCGGCATCCTCCGTCGCGAGGCGCGCGGCCGGTCCAAGAAACTATCTCGGGTCTCAAACCGTCCGCCGCCAGTCGACTCCGGAGACGCTCCACCCGAATTTAAGCTAGGTTCCAGGGCCCCCGCCCGGGCCGAGCTTGTGCCCCGGCGCGCGCAGGTGCGCTCCCCGCCCCGCTCTCTGTTCGATTGACACCCTCAACCGGCTGAGGTATCATGTCTGCGCAGCGAGAGAGCATAGCTCAGTCGGTAGAGCAACGCCCTTTTAAGGCGTGGGCCCTGGGTTCGAGTCCCAGTGCTCTCACCTGCGAATTACGCCGGTCAGGGGCGTGCTCCTGACCGGCGTGTGTTTGGGCCTGGCTCGCCGAAAGGCAGCACGGCGGCACGGCGCCGCATCGCCCGCCAACGGGTATGCCGGCGCATGGCAGTGCCGAACGCAGGCCGACAAAGGCCGCATACTGCCGGCCACTACTGCTTGACCAGCCGGATCGCAAAGCCGCCGCCGGGAGCCATACGAATTGCAAGGCTATCTTTCGCGGTGACTATCCGGCGCGACTCGGTAAGGTGCTCGGCCTCTGAGGCACTGTCCGGCGAATCGGCGTAGAGCGTCGCGGAGTAGTGGCCGGAGCCCAGAAACGCGAGCGGCACGACGACGGTGCGCTCGGCCCAGTTCGTCATGCCGCCGATATACCACGCCGTGCCGGTCCGCCGGGCAGAGACAACGAATTCGCCAGGGAAGCCCTCGAGCAGCCGCGAGTCGTCCCAGACCGTTGGGAAAGAGCGCAGGAACTCGACGCCGGGCTGGCCGCGATAGTGTTCCGGGCTGTCGCAGACCACCGTTAGCGGACTGTCGAAGACGACGAACTTCGCCAGCTCGTGGCATCGCGTGCCCTGCACCTCCGTCGGCAGGGTCTGGCGCCACTTGCCACGGCTTCGATCGAGAAAGCCGCCCGGAGTGTAGTCCATCGGGCCGGCGAGCATACGCGTGAAGGGCAGCGTGCAGTCGTGCTCCGGCGTAACGCGGCTGCTGAACTTATCGTACTCCTCGCCGAGCACGCCCTCCCGCGTAATCTGGTTCGGGTAGGCGCGCTGCATCCCGGTCGGCTTGAACGCGCCGTGGAAATCGACCATCAGGTGATGGCTCGCGGCCATCGCCGTCACCGTATAGTACCAGTTCACCATCTCCTGGTCGTCGTGGTCCATGAAATCGATCTTCACGCCGGCGAGTCCCCACCTGCTGTAGAGCGCGAACGCCTCTTCCAGACGACCGGCCTTCAGGAAGCGATCGACGTCGTTCGAGTGCAGCCAGACGAACAGGCGGACGTGCCGCTCCGCCGCGAAGCGCAGTAGCTCCGGCATATCCAGGCTCGGGTTGGCGCGCGTAATGTCGGCGGTGGCCGTATTGAACGGGCCGTACCACTGCCAGTCCACCAACTGGTACGGGAAGTTCATCTCGGACGCAAACGCTACGTACTCCTTCTCGGTAGCCGTGTCCATCTTCACGTCGCCGCTCCACCAGTGGTCCCATGCGCACATTCCCGGCTTCACCCAGCTCGCGTCGCCGATAGCGTTCGGCGCGCTCAGGTTCAGCACAAGGTCCGACTCCACCAGATCGCCGGGCCGCCTGCCAATGAGCAGCACGCGCCAGGGAGTGAGGTGCGGCGCCTCCGCGGAGACCAGCCCGCGCCCATCGCGGCGCGGCGCGAGGCGCGTGACGAGGTCGGCGTCGACAAAGCTGGACGATTGCGTGCCGGCCGCGGGGGGCTGAGCAGAGCCCGGCTCGCCGGGCACGCCGCCGGACCGGCCGAGATACATGCCTGCCCAGTCCTTCAGCTCAGCCTCGGTTATCCCGACGTAGCAGGATTCCCCGGCCTGGACCAGCATAGGCGTGCCGTAGGGCCGCTCTGCGGCGAGCTCGGATACGTGGCGGCACTTGAATTCCGATTCCTGTGGGGATGCGAAGCCGCCGTAGTCCGGTGCCCACACCGTCGGATCACCGGCAAACCGGAAGTGCGTCTCCTCCCGCTCCAGAACGAACCGATCGGTTGCCGGCTGCCGCGGGATCGTGTAACGAAAGGCGCAGCCGTCGTCGTAAGCCCGCACCACGAGCTCGATTCGCCGGCCGGCGGCGCCCGGTTCGCGCAGCGCGAGAGTCAGTTCGTTCGCGCGGTCCACCACGCGGCGGCGCTTGCCCAGCCGGTTCTCCCAGACGCTGTTTATCGCGCGCCGCGTCACGCGGTCCAGCGCCAACCGCTCGCCGATCGGCGTGCCGTCGCGGAGGACCAGGCCAAGCCGCGACTCCAGGATCGCCGGGCGCCCGTGGAACGAGACGCCGTATCGGAGCGGACCGGCTGTTTCGACCCGAACGATGATCGCCCGGTCCGGCGAGCTGACGGTGATAGCCGTGGCGCCCATCGGCGGCAGCGCGATAACGGCGGCGAGCGCGGCGATTGCCGCGGCGCGGGCTGCTCGGTTCACGGTTCGCAGTACTCCTTGAAGCGTCGCGCGGCGACGTGCCACGCAATGCTATAGCAGATCGTCGCGGCGACGGTCAGGCCGCCGGTCGCCGTGACGGCGTGCAGCGCAAGCTGGTGCAGATAGTGGCCCTGCGACTCCGGCGGTGTTGCGATTGCGCTATACGCGATGCCCCCAATGGCGCCCGCGGCCACGAGCGCCGCAGCCACGAGAGCGCGCAACCGAGGTGTAAAGCTCACAACCGGCGGGTCGGCGTCCAGAAGAGCACGCCGGTACCACTGGACGTACCAGGCCGCCAGCAGCGCCGCGCCGGCGATCGAGCTGCCGTGCTGCAGAAGCCGGTAGAGCGGCAGTCCGCCCCAGAGCGCGCCGAAGACCGTTGCGCGCAGCGCCGTACTGCGCTCGACGATCGGACTGTTCGAATGCGTGAACGAGTCCCAGGCCAGGTGAGTCGCCGCGCCGATCAGCACGGCTGCCGCAGCCCGCAAGAGGCGGTCCGGCGCAGCGATTTGGAAGCCGCGCGCGGCGCGAGCGAGCCGCTCGAGATGACCGGGCGGCATAAGCGCGACGAGCGGCCACTTGAGCAGGCCGTGGAACAGTGCGAGCGCTGCAAGTCCGGCCGGCAGGTCGAACAGGAGCAGCCCGGGCACGGTGTGGCCGAGCTGGAAGTGCGCAGTCCACTGCACGAAGTACGGGAAGTCCGGCGCCATGCTGCCGATCACCAGCGCCGAAAGCGGCAGGCCAAGCCGCGCGAACGGAACGGCGGCGGCGGGATGCGAAAGCGTGAACGGCATGGATGCGACCCCGTGAGCAGCGCGGATACCCGTCTGAGTCTGAGCGAAGCGTACGGCCGATAGCCGCGCGGCCTATGGTCGAGCCGCGTTCGCGTTAACCGATGTGAAAGAGCTTTCCGAGCCCGAAGGTCACGCCGCCAGTGATAAAGCCGATCGCAGTCATCTCCAGACCGCTCGCCCACCATTCGCGCGCGGTAATCAGGCTCTTGGCCGCTCCGACCGCGAAGTGCGCAGCCATTCCGACGAGCGCGGCCGCGATTACGGCGGGCAGCCCGCGCGCGAAAAAGAAGGGAATGATCGGCAGTATGCCGCCGACCGCCGTGGAGAGCGCGGCCGTGCCTGCACCTGCGAGCGGATTTGGGAAGCTTCGCTCGCTAAGGCCCAGCTCCTCCTGCGCCATGGTCTTGAGGAAGAGATCCGGGTCGCGTGCCACGCGCTCCGCCATCGCGAGCGCCTCGTCCTCGGAATAGCCCTTGAGCTGGTAGAGCAGCATCAGCTCCTCCTGCTCATGCTCCGGCGACTGCTCGATTTCGGCCTTCTCCCGGCCGATCTCCGCGTCGTAGACTTCGCGCTCGGACTTGGCGGCCATGAAGGCGCTGGAGCCCATCGAGAGCGCGGAGGCCAGCATCGCCACCATGCCGGAGACGAGAACGACGCGATCACCCGTAAGCGAGCCGGCCGGGGCCGAGCCGGTCGTCGCGCCGGCCATCCCGCTGATAACGCCGAACACCGCGCCAAGGCCGTCGTTGATGCCGTAGATCGCGTCGCCGATCCAGCTCCCCGTGCTCACGTGCCACTTTTCGCCCTTGAGTATCGCCTCCAGGCGCGTTCGCGGCTCATCGCGCTGCTTGAGCGAGTGCAGGAGAGTGGCGTGGCCCTTCTCCTCCTCCTCGATCCGCGAGAACAGGAGGTTCGAATCGGCGTCCTCGATAAGCGCGGTGGCGTGCCGCTCGAACTGCGCGATGTTGCGCTCCTCCTCCGCCTCCAGCCGCCGGAGCATGGCGTCGGTGCCGAGGGTGCGCGCCATGAGCCGCTGCGCCGCCGTCGGCGCGGACGATTCGCTCGGCGCGACGCCGCCGAGCGCGGCGATACGCTCGGCGAACTGCCGGGCATGATCCTCCTCGGACGCGGCCAGCCGCTCGAACAGCCGCGTCCGCTTCGGATCGTCCTGCTGCTCGCCGAGGACGTGGTAGAGCTGCGCGGCCTCGATCTCCCGATCCCACGCCGCCTTCAGCGCCGCGATAACCCTCTGCTTATCCATCGGCCCCTTCTAACTCAGGCGTTTCGAGCGCCGGCAGCCGAACCGCTGCTACCGGCCGCCGATCCTGTTCGGCTCCGACCAAGGTGCGGCTCCCGCCAATCATCGTACGTGTCGCCGCTCTTCGCGCCGCGCGAATGCCGGTGCCGGATGCGTGTCAGGGAGCCGGCCTGGCGGCCCGATAACCCTTCTCTCGCAGCAGCGCGTCAGCCCCGGTGGAGACAGATCAGATAGTCCCAATGTCCTCTGGCGAACACGTCCGCCCGGTTCGCAGCAACAGTGTGCGCACCGGACCGTAACAGGTCGATCTCCAGCAGGTGCGTTTCGCTCTCCAGCATCGCCCACTGCTTTTCCAGGTACTTGGCACGGCCCGCTCCCCCGACGTGCTTGTTCGGGGGACTGAGCAGCTCTAATGTGGAGACGACAGCTCCCTGTCCAGATGCGAACCGACGCACCTCGACATACAACTCTCGTTGCGTGTTCGGATGGAAGCCGACCGTCTCCGGTTCGTCCGTCGGGCGTTCAAGCACGGCGGTCCTACCATGAGACGCGGGGTCCACGGTCTGCCGCGCAGATACAGTTATGTCTGGGATGAACGGACTTTCAGGCGTCAAGACGTATATTCGCTCATCGATGAACGCGGCGTACCCGTTGGGAAGCGCTCTATTAAGCTGCGCCCTGATCTCGGAGAAAAGCGCCGCATGGAAGTCGGGCCAGCACTTACGTTTCTCGAGATACGGATCCACGCCGGGAAATGGGCTGGGCAAGGAAGGACCTCCTCTCCACAATCATCGTTTCGCGCAGCGCACGGCCAGCACTACCGGCGCCTCCGCGTAGCCAGGAACGCTCACGACGCGTCCGCCTCCGTGCGCCAGCCCTTATCCCTGAGCAGCGCATCGGCCCAGGCCGCGTCCTCCACGGAAAGCGGCGGCTCAGGAGCTGCTGCCGAGTAGTCCATCAGCCGAGGATAGGGACCACCGTCGTACGCCTCGTCCACGGCCGCCTGCAGGTACAACTCGACATCGCCGTCGCCCTCCTTGAGAGGCACTTTGACGTTGGGAAGCCGCGTCCTTAGAAAGTTTCTCCATACTTCGAACGCGTTGCCGGTTCCAGCGCGATGAAGGCAGACAAGATAGTCCCAAGGCCCCTTCGCGAGAACGATCGATCGAGGAGCGGCTACCGTGTGCGCTCCTGAGCGAAGCAAGTCGATCTCCAGGAGATGCGATTCGCTAGCGAGGACCGCGCTCTGCTTCTCCATGTACTCCGTGCGGCCATGCCCGCCGGACTGCTTGTTCGAGGGACTGAGCAGCTCGATCACGGCCACAACCTGACCGCGGCGCGACGCAATTCTGCGGATCTCGACAAATGGCTCCTTCTCACGGAGCGGATGGTACCGGACCAGCTCCGGTTCATCCGCCGGGCGCTCCAGTACGGCAGTGCCGGCCCGATTCACGCCCATCGGTCCTCGTTCGCCGACAACCAGGGCGTCTGGCATAATCGAATCCTCGTCAGGAAGAACGTATACGCGCTCCTCGAGAAACGCCGCATACCCTGGTGGCAACTTATGGTTGAGCTGGACACGCAGGATTGCCATTAGCGCCGTATGGAAATCGTGCCAGTACTCCGACTGTTCAATGTATGGATCCATTCCAGGAAACGGGCCAGGCATTCTTGTGTCCTCTCCAGGCGCGCCGCCGGACCGATTATCGTTTCGCGCAGCGCACGGCCAGCACTACCGGCACCTCCGCGTAGCCGGGAACGCGGGCGGCGACATCGTCCTCTGGCTGTGGCTCCAGGATGCGCTCGATGGCGAAGCCCATGCGGATTACGGAGTTCAGGTAGGCGCTCAGCGTTCGATGGTACGCGCCAACCTGGCCACGCACGCCGGCGGCGTTGTCCGATCGCCAATGGCCCTCGCGAAAATATCCGCGGACCTCGCGCTTGACGACTCCGCCCCGCTTACCGGTCCAGCGCGATTCCGGGCACTGGAAGCAGGGATGCGTGATCGTAAACACGAGCCAGCCGCCGGGCCGGAGCACCCGCGACGTCTCCGCAAGGCAGCCGTCCAGGTCGGCGACGTCCATGAGCGCCAGACTGCAGACAGCCCCGTCAAATGTGCCGCTGCGAATCGTCGGCATGTTCGACACGTCGGCGCAGACGAGGGCCACCGAATCGTCGCCGATTTCGGCCCGCGCGATCTCCAGCAGCGGCGCCGACAGGTCGATGCCTGTTACGGTCGCGCCGGCGGCCTGCAGCCAGCACGCGGCGTATCCCGCGCCGCAGGCCAGGTCGCACACGGCGAGGCCGGACACGTCGCCGCAAAGCTTGCGGAGCGCCGGCTCGGCGACCGCGTGGACCGGCGAGCCGGACCGGACCGAGGCGGCGTACCAGGCGGCGACGGCGTCGTAGACCGCCGCTATTTTACTCGCTCCAGCCGCGCGTAGGAGAGCAGGAGCCGCTTCGGCCCGACATTCGGAAATGCCACCTCGATCTGCGTCTTGTCCCCCTCCCCGTCGACGTTGAGCACCACCCCCACGCCGAACTTTTCGTGCCGAACCTTCTGGCCCACCCGGAAGCCGGACTCGTGCTCCGCGCGCGGCGGAGGAGCCGGCCCAGAGTCCCACAGCTTCGCTCCGGCCGGAACGCGCCGGCGCTGCGGAGAATCGTACTCGTCGGGATCGAAGCCGGAGACAGTACGGCGAGTGCGACCGCCGCCGCGGTAGAGCTCGCCGGGGATTTCGCGAAGGAACCGCGACGGCACGTTGTAGGCCATGCTTCCGAAGGTCGTCCTCCGATTGGCGTGGCTGACGTACAGCTCCTCTTTCGCCCGCGTGATTCCGACGTAGCAGAGCCGCCGCTCCTCCTCGATCTCCCTGTCGCTCTCCATCGACCGTATATGCGGAAAGACGCACTCCTCCAGTCCAACCAGGAACACGACAGGGAACTCCAGCCCCTTGGCGCTGTGCAGCGTCATCAGCGTGACGGCGTTCGCGTCGGCGTCGAGGCTGTCGATATCGGCGACCAGCGCCACGTCCTCCAGGAACGCGGCAAGGCTCGCCTCCTCTTCGTGCTCCTGGTCGAACTGCTGCGCCTTGGAAACCATCTCCTTCACGTTCTCCAGCCTAGACTGCGACTCGATCGTCGCCTCATCCTGGAGCATCTTAAGGTAGCCGGTTTGCTCAAGAACGCGCCGCGTCAGGTCCGTTACCGAGAGCTGCAGGCTGTCGTGGCGAAGCTTCGCGATGACGCCCGCGAACTCCCGGAGCTTCTCGCGCGCCCGCGAAGATACGTGCGGTATCGATTCCACCATCTGAAGGCAGTCCCACAGTATGCGGCCCGTTGCGGCGGTGGCCTCGTCCAGCGCGGCCAGGGTGCTCGCGCCGATTCCGCGCGGCGGCACGTTGATGATACGCCGAATGCTCACCGAGTCCATGGGGTTGTTGACGACCCGGAGATACGAGAGCACGTCCTTGACCTCTTTGCGCTCGTAAAACCGTACGCCGCCCACGATCTTATAGGGAGCCTTCCAGTTGACGAAGACATCCTCCAGCGCCCGCGACTGCGCGTTCGTACGGTAGAGCACCGCGAAATCGCTCCAGGCCCTGCCCCCGGCCTTGATCAGCTCCCGAATCTTGTCGACCACCCAGATGGCCTCTTCCTGCTCGTTCAGGGCCTCGCCCTTCACGATATGCGAGCCGGGATCGTTTTCGGTCCAGAGCCGCTTCTCCTTGCGGCCCAAGTTGTTGCTGATGACGCCATAGGCGGCGTCCAGGATCGTCCTGGTCGAGCGGTAGTTCTGCTCCAGCTTGA
>DATGJU010000374.1:0-5522 GCA_035295045.1 Chthonomonadaceae bacterium | reverse complement strand
GGGGCCGGCCGCCCCTGTCCTGCTCGCCGGCGTGTGCGGAACGCTGCCGTTTCTGCGGCCGGAGCTCACTCTCCTCTCCGCGCTCCTGCTGCCGCTGCCGGTAATCCGTGTCTGGCGGCAGGGAGCGAAGCCCGCGGTAATCGCCCGGCTCGCGCTCCGGTGCGCCCTCGTCGCGGCAGTCGCCGCGGCCCCATGGTGTCTCTGGCAGCTGCTCTCGACCGGAAGCGTCGTGCCCGCAACCATCGCCGCGAAGCGCTGCTACTTTGCCGAATCGCAGGTTCCGGCGGCCATCAAGTGGCTCCGAGTCGAAGGAAGCCTGCTGGACCTGCTCCGCGCCTGCGGGCCGCTGTGCGTCGCCGCGCTCCTCCTTCCGTTCACCCCGGCGGGCCGCTCGGCACTGCTATTCACCGCCCTGATGCTCGCCGCCTACTACCTGGAGTTCCCGGGCGCGCTCACGCACGCGCAGGGCCGCTATCTCTATATCCTGACGCCATTCCTCCTCTACGCCGTCGCGTCCGCCTTCCGGCTTCTGAAGCGCCGGCCGGTCCCGAAGCGCTGGATGGCGCTCTTCACGCTCGTCGCCGCCGTGCAGACCCTCCTGCTGGCGCCCTTCACATGGCGCGAGCACGAGGCGGAAAACTACGCGACCCGCCGCGACCTGGTCGCGACGGCTCGATGGTGCCGGCAAAACCTGCCCCCGGGCAGCCGGCTCCTGATCCACGACGCGGGCTATATCAGCTACGGCACAAGCTTCGAGATGCAGGACCTGGTCGGCCTCAAGACGCCCGCCAACATCGCCCTCCACCGTGCGCTCACCTACCCGTCCGGCGGCGCCAACCGGCCGGCCGCGATCGACGCCGCCGCCCGGCGCGCCCACGCCGACTACCTGGTCGTGCTCGACATCTGGGACGGGATCTTCCGCATCACGGACTCGCTGCGGCAGCACGGATGGAAGCTGGACCAGGTCTCGCCCGACGGCGCCTACCGGGTCTACCGCCTGTCCGCGCCGCAGCAGCCCGTCAGCCCTCCGGCCGCCACATCCAGCGACATCGGCCATACCGCAACTTCGGAGACATTTGCGGAAGGTGCGGGCAGGCCGCCGCACACTTCCGAGACGCCACCAATCGGAGGACCTTGACCGGGCTGGGTACTCACGTCACGAGCAGGTACAGCTCCCGTATCGTAGCGATCCACTCCAGCATGACTGTCTCTGCAACGGCGCCGTCTGTCAGCGCCTCGTCCTGGTGGGCGACATACTTTCCGCGAAACCTGTTCACCGAGTCCAGCGCATTGTGAATCCCAGCCACGGGCGGCGCGGAAAACTCAGTCTTAACGTCCTGCCAGATGCCCCCGAAGTTCTTGGACCACTTCACCGGGTATTCGAGACAAAACAGCAGCGTCCCGATGAGGTTCATTTTGTCGCCGTGGACGAGGAACTTGCGTAGGAACCGCTGGTTCTTTTCAAACGGCGCCTGAACGGATTTCGGCTGGTCGCCGAGGTAAGGCTCAAAGTAGTAGGTTCTATCCTGCGGGCCGGCAGGAACGTGTGACCTCAATAACTTCAGCAGCAGCTCTCCAGACAGTTTCTCGATCGGGTACAAAAGCGGCTGAAACGCGCTGCCGAGTTGAGGATGGTTTTTCTTGCGATCATAATCCAGCAGATTGACGGCTTGTGTGACGTACTGAACGATCTCGTCCGGCAGACCGACAGCCCCCGCCGCCTGAAGCGCTCTGTCCGTGCGCTCTTCCTTCACCTCCTGCGGCGTCATCTCCAGCGGAAGTTCGCCCTGCCCAGTCTTGCCTTGCTCCATCAGCCCCTTAAGTCGCGGTGCGCAGGCTCGGGCGAGCGCCTCGATGGAGAATTCGGTGTTGGCATCGAACACCGACATCGGAATGAACAGGTACTTCCAGGGCGTCTCCTTCGAGCTTGCCGAGGCGCACCAGGCTACCGCGGCCTGCGCCTTGGCAGGAACCGCCGCGTCCTGCTGGCCCTTCGTTTCGACCAGGTAGTGGACGCCGTCAGCCGCGCGAACCAGAAAGTCCGGCACGTAGAGCGCCGGCCGGCCATTGGGCGCGAGGTAGTCGATCATCAGCTTCTGCGGCCCAGCGTTCTTGGCAAACGCCGTCACGTCCTCGGCATGATCGCAGAAGTCCGCGAACTGAGTCTCCAGGTCCTGGTTACATGGTACAAGATTGAAGAGCGTGCGCTCGGCCGGGACGCACGGCCGGATCGGAGTGCTGCTCGCCTGGTAGGGCTTCCATGTGGAGATGGGAACTGCATCCGTAGACCGAACCCGTTCCGATTTCGCCACCGTCCGCTTGCGGATGAGCGGGGCGAATGTGGCGCGGATGTGCTCTGCCACGTCCGTGTCGCCCATACGATGGTCTACGCTGCCGTCGTAGAGAGAAACCGGCCGCTCGAAAAGCACCTCCTCAATAAACCGCTTCAAAAGCGGCGCAAGCACCGCGTTCGCGCTTTGGAGCCTGCAGGCCCGCTCAAGCTCCCGAACAAACGCCCCGATCGCCGTGGCGCCGATCGCGAGAAGCCCCCGGTCGATCTTCCACGACGCGATTAACTCCTCGGTGAAGAGCGCGCGCTCCTCGAAGACGAGATCGCCACTGCGCTTCTTCTCGATTGGCAGCCGCTCGAACTTCGCGAAATAGTCGCGAATCTCCTCAAACGTAAGGCCGTCCAGCGTCGCGGTCGTCTGGATAGAGTCGGACACGACCGGAATAGAGATGTCGAGCGCGGCAATGGGCTTCTTCGAGTCCGGGAAGATAGAGACCGAGACTGGCTTTGGCGTGCCGCCGCCGATCGTCACCGAATCGATTACGACGCCCTCTTCGGCCAGCTCCTCCTCGTAGAGCTTGACGAACGCCGCGTGCTCGACGACCGTGACGCGCTCCGGTGCAGCGTCAGGGCCGGGCGGCGTCATTCGCCGCAGGCCGCGGCCAAGCGTCTGCTCGGCTAGAATGTTCGACTCCGCCTTGTACGGCCGCAACGGGATAATGGTTGTGACGTTCCGCACATCCCAGCCTTCGCGCAGCATGAGGACGGAGACAACGCAGCGGTACGGGCTGTCCAGTGCGTCGAGATCGCGGGATATCTGCCGAACGACCATCAGATCCTCGTCCGACATCTGCTTCTCGTTCACTTCGAACTCGGCACGGCCGTTCTTGAATCGCTTGATCCTCCCCTTAAGGCGGGTGTGCAGGTTGACGACACGCCCCTTCAGCAGCGGGTAATCGTCGCTGTCAAGCGCCGTCGTCAGCTCGTCCGCCGCCTGCGTATCCTCGGTCATCACGAAAAGGATGGGCTTGCGGGTGGCGCTCCACTCCTGGTAGGCGTGGACGTACTGCTCGTATCCGAGCCTCAGGTGGACGCGGTACCGATCGGCGGCGCTCTCCGCCGTGCGCGGGCGCAGCTCCTCCGAGCGGCCGATCACCGGGACCTTGACGATACCGGCGTCAACCGCCTCCCCAAGAGGGAAATCACAGATCACGTGCCGGAACAAGCTGCCGTCGTTATGCTTTGGCGTCGCCGTGAAATCGAGCTGCGCGCGGATGCCGGCGTTGCCGCGCTCGCGGCTCTGCTTGTCCAGTGTAGTCAGCGCCTCGTTCCAGGCCGAGTCTGGATCGTGCAGATGATGCGCTTCGTCGTTGAGCACCATCACGGACGGATGCTCCGCGATGCGGCGGCGCAGCGCCTCGCCCACCTTCAGCGCGGTGGCCCTGTAGACCTGCGGGCCGGCCCACGCGGGCCCGGCAGCGGCGTTTGTCGCTCTGTCCCGCTCGAAAAGCCGGTGGATATTCGTCAGGTAGAGCGCTCCGGCGGACGCGCCGCCGCCCGCATCGTCCTGAAGGATCACTTGCAAGTCAAACGAATCCTTCCATTCCGGCGGGAGAAGCGGGTCCCGGTCGAAGATGGCTCGATTCTGGAAATCGTCCTTGAGCCGCTCAAAAACAATGAGGTTCGGCGCGACGATGAGAAAGTGCTGCGAAAGATCGGAGCCCGGCTCGAACAGGCGATGGAAGTAGCTCCAGACGACGACGAGGCTCATCACCTTCGTCTTGCCTCCGCCCGTGGCGATCTTGGAGCAGTACCGCGCCCAGGCGTCATCCGCGTCCGAAACGCCGTTCAAGAGCGTGAGATAGTCCGGCCGCGAGTCGTCCAGCAGGTTGGCGAGCATCGACGACAGGCTGCGATATTGAGCGACCTCGTAGAGCCAGATGATCGTCTCGATCGCCTCGCGCTGGCAGAAGTGGTAGCGGAATCCGCTCTCGTGCGCCGTCTCGAACCAGTGATTGAGCAGCGTACGAGAGGTCTCGCTGGCGCCCGCGTAGC
Organism: Chthonomonadaceae bacterium; assembly: GCA_035295045.1. Taxonomy (GTDB): domain Bacteria; phylum Armatimonadota; class Chthonomonadetes; order Chthonomonadales; family Chthonomonadaceae; genus DATGJU01. Next base: position 1,177 of record DATGJU010000374.1, on the reverse strand, counting down.
CGTTGTGCCGCCACATCTCGACCTCGAACCGAAGACGCGGAACCAGCAGGCACTTGCTGTTCCGCCGGCCGGGCTCGATGAGCGCCTGTCCGCCATGGAGCGGGTTTGGAGTGCGATGGCGGTCCGGCTGTTCCCAGGGAAGGAACAGCGGGCGCAGCGCGTCCGCGTTATAGCCCGAGAAAGCTCCGCCGCTCATACGGCCACCTCCACTACGACGGTGGTATCCACGCCGAAGACGTCGATCACCTTTACGCAAATCTGCTTGCGCCCCGGCGATTCGTACGTGAAGCGGCAATCGCTCTCGGTGGTCAGCTTTCGGTTCTTGCGCGTACGGAACGCCTGCCAGTGATGCTCGAAGAACTCCTTTCCGTCTCGGTAGGTGAAGTCGACCGCCCAGAAGTCGATGAAGTCGAACGGCGAAGTCACGGCCCTCTCGCGCAGCGCGGCAAGCTCCTTCTCCGGCACCTCGGCGAGCGATGGCATGAACTCCGTCAGTCGGACGTCGACGGGGCCGAATGTCCCGCCTCTCTCGTTCCGACAAGGGGGTTGGGCGGCAAGGAATGCCTCGGCCCCCAGCGCCGCCGCGTCAAAGAACTGAATCTCGTTCCGGTTCGGCTCCATGATCTCGCGCGGGATATACTTGAGCCGGATTGCGATTCCCAGCTCCGCTGCCAGCGATTTGGCGCGCTTCGCCAGGTCCATCTCGAACTCCCACGCCAGGCAGACCACTTCGCGCGCTCCGGCGCCCGACGCGGCCGTCGCGACGCTTCGGAGCTCGGCCGCCGTCATGATCGAGTCGATGCTGTCGACGTGAACGAACGCGCCCCCCTTCGTGCCGTGCAAAAGGGGGGACGGCGACGAGGTTAGCGCCGCGGCCCGGAAGAACTTGAGGACGGTGGCCCGGTGCTGCTCGTCCGCGCCCTTCAATCGCTCCATCTGCCACCACTGGCGCTCGTACCGCCCCAGGTTGTATACGTCGAACGAGCGGTACGGCTTGCCGGCGTCGTGCAGCTCCCGCTGCACGCCGATCAGCCGCTTCCGCGTCGTGTGTATGGCATAGCGGCCCAGGTCGCAAGCGATCCATCGGCGGCCTAGCTTCTCCGCTACGGCGGCCGTAGTCCCGGAGCCGACGAAGCAGTCCAACACGAGCGCCCCTGGATCGGTGAGCCATTCGACA
>DATGJU010000373.1:0-4096 GCA_035295045.1 Chthonomonadaceae bacterium | reverse complement strand
CGTAGGACATCGCCCACGTGACGCCGGCCATCGCCCATCCTGTCTCAAGCCCGTTCATAAGCTGGTGCGGAGTGCGAGCGGCGCAGAGCCCTGCGACGACGAGCAGGAAGGCGGGCCCGGGTCCTGCCCCGTGCGCGCGCGCCAGTCGCGCGATCCCGAGCGCGAGGGCGAGCGCGCCCAGCCATGCCGCCGTGTCGAGCGCCCAGACCGGCCGCAGGGCGAACATGAGCGCGGCGACGAGCGCGAGGTGGAACGGGCTGGTGGCGCCGGCAAGCGCGGGCGTGCCGACGAAGTTGGGATCGTGGCCCCAGTGGAGCACCTGCGCGTTGTGGATTGTGATGTAGGCGTCGTCCACCGGAAACACCGGCGAGCGCTCCGTCGCAAGGTGGATGAGCCAGGCGACGAGAACGAGCGCCGCAGCCGGCAGGAAGAATGCCGCGGCGGCGGGCGCGCTCGTTTTTCTGAGGGCATCCGGCGGTCCGGCAACGGCTTCCGGCGGCGCGGTCGGTGCTGGGGCGATCATTGGGTAGTTCGTAGTCCTCGCGATAGTGATCCGATTCCCGCGCATTCGGCGGCCGAGCAGGGTGATTCTCGGACCGGATCGGCCGGAAGATTAGCGGCCCTTCGAGCGCGCGAGGAGGAACTGCCCGTCAGCCCTATAACTATGGCTATGTAGCGCTTCCGCTACCAGGGAAGGGGTACATGCTGCAAACGGTGGATACTGACAGTGGCGCATCTGAACGGTGTCGGACCACGCGGCAGCGCGCGACTGTTGCGCCGCCTATGCAGTATGCGCCGCGGCGTCCGCGACGCCGCGCGGAGGGAGGCGGCGACGGCGCCTCCCGCGGAACTCCTGCAATTGGGTCGCAGGATTCGACGGGCACAGGTTGGGCGCCTGATCTGGTGGTCGATTGCCTGGGCGCTGCCTATCCCGTTGTACATTGCGTTCTCGACCGACTCGACTCCAGATGGTCGATGGCTCATTGTGCTGCTTTGTTGCTCCATCGCTCTGTGGGCGGTCCTGCTGATGTGGACTGCACGTGCAGTCTTCGCCGGCCGACTCGTGAACTCCATTATTCGCGAGCGGATGGACGAGCGCCGCTTCACCGTGGCGGAGCTGACGCAGGCGTCGGACGATCCTGGCTGCATCGAAGCCAGCCTCAGAATAGTTGCGTCCGGTACGGCCGCGGTCATTTCCGAAGTGGAGCGCCAGCGTATCCTTGGTGTCCTGCGCCGATCCGGCCAGAAGTGGACCGACGCGCACCTTGCGGCGATCGAAGCGCTGGAGGTGATCGGCGACGGCTCGGAAGTTGGCCGCCTGGAGCGGTTCCTGGCGTCCGTGCCGCAAAAGGGCGGGCGCGCCCGGCCCGATCTGTCGCGCCGCACGCAGGAGGTGATCGCGGTGCTTAAGGCACGCCGCGCAGACCGAATGTCGAGCTTCCAACTGCTGCGCGGCTCGCAGCCGGAGCTAGCGACAGGCGATCTGCTGCACGCATCGGTTTCGCCCGGCGTTTCGGAGCCGGACAGCCTGCTCAGGGCGAGCCGCGGCGACGGCTGACCGGCCCGATCCGCAGCGATTGCTCGAGTGCCGCTGCGGGCGCCGCGCTTTGGCGTTAGAGCAGAGCGCCGCTCGCTTCCGCCTGTGGGCAGATGCGAACGGCGCTCGGATGGGCAGCTTGTGGAGGGCGCCACGCCAGCCCTTACCGCTTACGGCGCGGAGCGCGCCCAGTTGGACGGCTTCCTAAATCTGGGAGCCGGGCAGTCCCGGCTTGTTTACCGGGAAGAGGATGCCGTAGATCTGCAGGTGGGTGTGGATGAACCGGAGCGGCGTGTCGATATACGCCATCGTATCGTACACGTTGTCGCAGGCCACCGCGGAGCTTTCGTGGCCTATGTGGAGGATCACGAGCTGGTTGGCGACCGGGCTGGTCTTGTCCGGATCCTGCTGCTGGTAAAGCGAAACTCGGAGCGACTCCACGCCCCACTGGTAGACCATTTCGTAGCCGTACTGCTTGCGGACATAGACGTGGTAGTCCTTGTCGGGAATGTCCACGCCGCTGTCCGTGATCTCGCCGGCCTTGTAATTCTTAACGCGCATGCTGGGTCCTCCCCGCGGATTGCCCGGGCGTCCGGCGCCCGGTTTCGCCGTCCGCCGGCCGCCAGGTCATCGAGGTTCGGAGCGGGCGCGCGGTCGGTTGGTAGAACGGGCCGTACGTTGGTATTATAGCCAGAGGGCGTTGGAAAGTCAATGGCGCGAGGCGGGCAGGAGTGCGCGGCTGCACGGTCGAATTCTGGGCCCGTTGGGCGGGCGAGCGGAAGGGCGGACCGGCGGTCCGGGGGGCCGAATTCGCGCGACCGCAGCCGCCCGTGGCGGGGTCGGGAACGGAGGGAGGGCCGGGGCGATGATGGATCGTCGAGCGATCGGGATCGGCGTATTCGTGGCGCTGGTCGCCGGAGTCGTTTCGCTAAAAGCGCTCAGTGGCCCGGGCGGCAGCCCTGGAATACCCGTGACGCAGCCGCAGCCGCCGGGGCGCGGCGCGCCATACACGCAGCGCGATGCCGCCGCGCATCGGGCCGGCGCGACCGTGCCGGCGCCGCGCTCCACAGCGGAGCCGGAGTCCGGACAGCGCCCACCTGCCGGTGATCGCTCCGCGGCCGGTGGCGGCGCTGGCGCGAACGGGGCAGGCGCCGACGCGCCCGCTGCCGGATCCGCAGGGCAGCCGTCGCGTTCCGCGGGTGATCCAGTGGCATCGTCGGGCGCGAGCTCGACGCCGGACATCCTGATCCACGTCGCGGGCGCGGTGAAGCGGCCGGGCGTCTACCACCTGCAGGCCGGCGCGCGCAACGACGACGCGGTGAAAGCTGCGGGCGGACTGGCGTCCTGGGCCAATGGCGCCTCCGTCAATCTTGCGGCGCGGGCCATCGACGGAGCGCAGCTCTACGTGAAGTCGGTCAAAGAGCAGCCTGAGGGCGGCGCCGGCGAAGCCGGAATCGCTGCTGTGTCCACGGGACCCAAATCCGGCGCGGTCCATGGCGCCCGGACGGCGGCGAGCGGACGCGCCGCGGCCGGCGGCAGGAGCGCCAAGCTGAAGGATCCGTCGGAGGGCCGGATCAACATCAACACCGCTTCCGCGGAGGAGCTGCAGCGCATACCGCACGTCGGTCCGGCGATGGCCGAGAAGGTCATCGCCTACCGCGAGGCGAACCATGGCTTCCAGAGCGCCGAGGACCTGATGCAGGTGAAGGGAATCGGCGCGAAGACCTACAATAAGATGGCGCCCTTCGTAAGAATTCGATAGAGCGCCTGCCGGACCGCCCGGACAGTTCGTCGCATTTAGAGGACTGTTCAGAAGCGTTGGCAACCATCGTAGTATTGCCTGTCGTATGCACATGTAAGGCCGTCACCAGGCGGTCCGGCGTGACAGCACAATGGGAGGTACGCATGGTCTTTCGAATTGGCGCCCGCGCCCTCGTCACAATTTCATTGGCGGCAATCGGCCTGCTGGCCGTGCCGCTGGCAGCGACCGCGCAGAACCCGGCGGCCGATCAGGCGACGAACGATCAGTTGAACAAGCCGATCAACCTGGATGTTCGCAGCGCCAACCTGTATTATGCCCTTACCCTCATGTTCGACCAGCTCAAGGTCGGCAACTACACCATCCCGGAGGAGCTCAAGCAGATGGAGGTGAGCGCGCACTTCACCGCCCTGCCGCTGCGCACGGCTCTGGAGACGCTGCTCAAGAACAGCGGCTATACCTACAAGGTCGATGGCGGCGTCTACAGCGTTGTGCCGAAGGTCGTCGAGACTCCCGAAGCGCCGATCGACAAGGTGAACGAGCCGGACACGACGATCAAGGGCAAGAAGATCTATCGGATCACCAGTAACCAGATCCTGTTCAACTCCGTCGACATCGTAACCCGCATCGGCGGCCGGGTACTGCCCGCGTCCGTCGGCTCGCAGAACGGCCAGATGGGCGGCGGCCTCGGCGGCTTCGGCGGCGGTGGTCTTGGCGGCGGCCTGGGCGGCGGTCTCGGTGGCGGCCTGGGCGGCGGTCTCGGCGGCGGCCTCGGTGGGTTTGGCGGAGGCGGTCTCGGC
>DATGJU010000372.1:0-4164 GCA_035295045.1 Chthonomonadaceae bacterium | reverse complement strand
GCCCAGGCGGTAGAGCTCTACCTGGCCGCCCGAGCGTACCGCAAGCTCGGTCCTGCCATTGCCGTCAACGTCGCCCAGTGCCGCGTCCTGGACCTGCGCGCCCAGCGCCAGCTCGCGAAGGGGCTTGCCGGCCGCGTCCAGGATCCGCACGTGGCCGTTCGCGGAGACGACGACGATCTCGTCGAGCGGTCCTGCGCCGATCCGGCCGGCCAGGAGCCACGTTCGGCCGGCCGGCAGCTTAAGATCGGCGAGCGGCGTTGTCGCGGGGAATCGGCCTCCTTCGACACTCAGCGCCTTGACCAGCCTGCCCTGCCGGCCGAGGACCACCAGGTCGATGGTCTTACCGCCGAAATGGCCGGCGCAGATCGCTGCGATCTCCTGCGGCAGGTTGGAGATGAGCCGCTGGCCGCGGAGGGGTTTCCAGCCCTTGCCGTTGAGCGCCACGTCGATGCTCTTGTCCTTCGGAGAGGCGTAGACGAAGTCGGCGTAGCCGTCGCCGTTCACGTCGGCGAGCAACGGGATGCGCGGCGGCGCGACCCAGCCGCCGAAGAGCCAGGTCTGCGGCTTGCAGAAGCCGGCGTCGGCCGCTTCAGGCATAGCGGCGCGGCCAGCGGGCGCGGCCAGCGCTGACAGGAAGGCCAGGGCGATCGGTAGGGCTCTCATACGGTCCTCACGGCGTGTTGTTGGACTCAGTATGGCACAGGGTCAATCCTCGCTCAAAGAGCGCCCACCGCGCTCGGTCTCCCGACAAGCAACAGGATCCCGGCCACCACGGGCGGCGCGACGAGGAGCAGGAACAGAAGGACCGTAGGCCTCAACAGACCAGCCAACATCAGCCCGCCGAGTGCAGCACCCTCCACGACCAGCAGCACGCCTCCGGCGACGGGCCATCGCCAGACGGCCACCGCCGCGCCGACCATAAGCGTGCCCGGGATAGCCAGATGGGCCAGGCCATCCCACACGTGTTTGCCGCTGAGCACCGATGCGATGCCGAACCAGAGCCAGACTCCAACCCAAAGCCACGTGATCGCCCGGCCGGTCCAAATCAAGCCAGTGCCATTCATCGGTTTGCCCTCCTCTCTGCACATAGTCTGGATCGTCGAACTCAATCCAGCAAGGGCCAAAGGACCTATTTCATGGCAGCAAGCACGCCCAGACGGATGATCTGTAACCTGAAAGAGAGACGAGGAGATCAGGGAGTCCGATAGCTCGTGATGACAGTATCAGGGTCGGGCCGACTTGGAAGCGCCTGTCGCGCCGGGAATCCAGGTCCGGGAGGATCGGCCGAATGCAGCAGACGCAAGGGCGAGTGGTTGCGGATATGGCGACACGGCGGCTCAGGCGTGCGGCGGGCGCAGGTCAATGCGGGTGAAACGCAGATTGCGGAGCCTGCCGTTATCGGAGTCCACGAGGAAGGCCACGGCGCTCCGGTTGTGGCCAACGATGAAGCGCACCGACGTGTTGATTTCGTCGTTTTCGACCGCGAATGAGCCGGCGCCGATGGGCTTTAGCGCCAGAGTGTGCTTTGGCAGCCGAATCTCCAGGCCGCCGTTGCGCTCTGCGACAGTGCACAGCGTGGCAAGCTCTTCGCTGTAGTATCGCCCCGTCTCGGCGGCGAGCTGTTCCGCGGACGGCGGCGCCGGATCGATCCTATCGCCGGGGGCCTGGTCAATGCCGGAATCGCGGACCACGCGCTGCGACTTACTCCCTATCGGGCGGTCGAACGTATACGCGGTCGGATACTCCTTCGGGAAGAAGGTGGTCGCCGAGGCAGGATAGAGGCGCAGCGTCAGCGCGTCCGCCTTCAGAACCAGGTGATCGCCCTCGCGGATGAAGGTGCGGACATATCCGGGGAAGCGGTAGTCTCCGACGTACGCATCGATGAGCTTCGGCGAAACCGCGACCGGGACGCGGCGGTTGGGCTCCGGCCTGGGCGGCGCGCCCGCGGGCTCCATCTCGCCGCCAAGATAGAGCTCCGCGACCCGGCGGGCGAGGGCCGGCGCGTCGAAGTCGCCAGCGTTGGCGAGGAGGATGACGGAGAGATGCCGGTCCGGGAAGCGAAGGATGTCGGCGCGGAAGCCCGCGATTCCGCCGGAGTGCTCGACTGTGCGCAGGCCGCGGTACCGATCGACCGCGAGACCGGATGCGTAGGCGATCTCGGTCCCATCGCGCAGGCGCCCGCGCTGCTGCATCGCGTCCAGCAGCGCCCGGCCGCCGACCTTAGCATCATAGAAATTCGCGTCCCACTTCGCCAGATCTTCGGCCGTCGTCAGCAGGCCGCCGTCCCCCAGTTCGTTCAGCAGGGTGTAGGCGCGATGGAACCCGCCCTCGATCGGATAGTAGGACTCCGCCGCGTTCCGCACGACGCGCTCGTAATCATCGCCGAAACGGGAGCTGTTCATGCCGAGCGGCCGCAGAATGGTGTCCGTCGCGTAGTCCGCGAACGAGCGGCCGGTGATCCGCTCCACGATAAGTGCGAGCAGGACATAGCCGGTATTGCAGTAGTCGTACTGCTCGCCGGGCGGAAAGTTGAGCTCCCCCTGGCGCCAAATGAAGTCGAGCACGTCCTGCTTGAGGTGTGGATCGTCGTACCGCCAGCCCGCGAGGGACATGGCGCGGAAATAGTCGCGCAGGCCGCTGGTGTGGTTCAGCAGGTGGCGGAGGGTGATCTTCGGGCCGAAATCGTGCAGCTCGGGAACGTGCTTTCGTACGTCGTCGTCGAGCGAGAGCCGGCCCTCCTGCGCGAGCTTGTGGACGCAGAACGCGGTGAACTGCTTCGTGACCGATGCGACGTTGAAGACCGTGTCGGCGCCGATCCGCACCTCGTGCCCGAGATCGGCCATGCCGTACCCGCACTGGTAGACCGCCGTGCCGTCTCGCAGCACGGCTACCATACAGCCGGGCGTATCCGTGTGGTCCCACGCGGCGAACAGCTTGTCCACCGCGGCTGCGCGGGCCGGCTCGCCGGATTGCGACTGCGCGGCAGCGGAGGGGCCGCCCACCGTCTGCCCATTCGCGCGCGCGGCGGCGGACCAAACAACGAGCAGTATGGCGACGGCAATGAGCGGGCGGGCAGGCATTCGGCGCTCCTAATCTGCGGTCTGACGGCACGGATGTGCCTTGCGGGATCGGATCCGGCGCGGCGGGGTTGTTCAACCGGCTTCGAGGCGAAGGCACTTCCGATGCGACGGATGGCCGCGCCGTCGGTCCGTGCGGCCCTACCCTGCGGGCTGCCGGAGGAAGGCGAGCGTCCGCTCCCAGGCGAGGCTCGCCGCGGCCGGATCGTAGGCGTCCGGGCGGTCCGGCTCGGCGAACCAGTGGCCCGTGCCCGGGTAGACGTAGAGCCTAACCGGGCGGCCGGCCCGCTTCAGCGCCGCATCCAGTGCGTCGACGGATTCGAGCGGCTCGAATTCGTCCTTCTCGGCGAAGTGGCCAAGGAATTCGGCGCGCGAGGCGCTGAAGTCGTCGGGACCGGTGCCGTAGTAGAGGACAACCGAGCGGATGGTCTCCGGGTCGGCGTTCGCAAGCTCCAGGGCAAAGTAGGCGCCGAGCGAGAATCCCAGGACCGCGAGGCCGCGATCTGGCGGACCAGCGCGCTGGCTGAGAAAGGTTACGGCTGCGGCGAGATCGGAGGCGGCGCGGGCTGCGTCGGCGTTTAGCGCGTTGACCAGCGCCTCGGCTGCAGAAATGCTATTCGTGACTTTGCCCCGGTAGAGGTCCGGCGCGAAGGCGACGAAGCCGGCATCGGCCAGCTGCGTGCAGAAGGCGCGAATGGTGTCGTTCAGACCCCACCAGGCGTGGAGAACAAGTACGCCCGGGCCGGCTCCCGCGGCCGGCACGGCGAGAAAGCCTGGTGGCTGGGATAGTGGCATATCAACTCCTAAGCGCGGGCGGCCCAACGGTTTTCACGCGAGGCGTTGGAATCGGGTTCGCGCTGCCGATGGCTCGCGGGCAAGCCGGGAACCGGCTGCAAATGCAAAGCCACGGCGATAGAATACGGTAGCTCGGAACACCGGCGCTACTGAGGGCCGGTGTTCCGAGATCGCCGATATGGCGAGCTGCGCTTACGACGCGCCTGCTGGTAGAGCAGTGGGGTCGGTATCACATAGACCCTCCGCAACCGCCTCGTCCAGCGACAGTGCGGCGCCCTGCCGCCAGGCGGCG
>DATGJU010000371.1:0-36406 GCA_035295045.1 Chthonomonadaceae bacterium | reverse complement strand
GGGCGACGTTCATGGGCGCTGGCGGCGGGTTCGGCGGCGGCGCGGGCGGGCCGTTCGGGCGCACAAACAATCCGTGGGCAGGCAAGACGATCACCTTCACATCGCCTGCGGGCGGCGGGGGTTCAGTGCCGGACACCATCCTGCGTTCCGGCGCGACGCCCTGTGACCCGCCGCCCGGCGGACCGGTTCCGCCGGAGGCGCCAGGCTCCAGCGCCGGCAACGCCGTCCACGCCGAGGTGGACGATAACACCGCGGGCGGTTTCGTATCCGGCATGTGGATCACGTGCAACGAGACAGGCGTACGGGCGGGTCGGCCGTCGACGATGGCGGGGCCTACATCTTCGTCGATCGGGTGTAGGTGGTTTCCGCCGGGCTGAACCCTGCGGCTGGGTGGCCTCTGGCCCAGTCCACGCCTGCGCGGGCAGGGAGCGTGCTGCCCGCGCAGGCGGGCAACGAGCCGAAGCGTACCGAGACTTCGGGTTCAGCCGGTGGCTAGAAACAGGCGGCCGGCTGCGGGGGATTTGGGCCTGGAGGGGCATCCCTGGTGAGGCGGCGGGCGCGGGGAGTGGCCGGACTCCTGGATGCCGTTGGGACAGGATTTCAGGATGTTCAGGATGAGGCGGATGGGGTTCGCTGGGGGTCGTGAGCAGGGCAAGGAGGATTCTCGCGCTAAGCTCGCAAAGAGCGCAAAGACATGCGAAGACGGATCTCACACGAAGGCGCGAAGGCGCGAAGACACGGAGAAGAGGGCGTTGCGGTAGCGGAGGGCTGGTTTAGATGATCCAGTTGATGAGCCAGGAGGAGTTGTCGCAGTATCCGGTGGCGCGGTTTGCGCCGCCCGCGATCCTGCCGCCGGAGCCGGAGCGCTCCCACGCGGGCCAGGCGGCCTGCGCGGGCTGCGAGCCGTACCGGCCCGAGCCTCAGCGGTCGGGGAACCTGCAGGTCGATCCGGAGATCCATCTGCCCTCGCCCGGCATCGACGTGGACATCGCCTACTACTACAACGCCGCCTCTACGGTGAACGGCCCCATCGGCTATGGCCGGCAGCTCTCGACCAACCTGACGCTGGACATGCACATTACGAGCGCCGGGGCCACTTTCGACTACGCCGGAACGCTGGTCCGGGCCAACGGCGCGCTGGCGAGGTTTTCGAGGCGCTTCCGACTTCGGTACGGTCGTCTGGCTGCAGACTAGCGACGCCACCCACGATATGAGCGCCTTCCAGTGGGCGCGACAAACGACGCGCCCTACATCGGCTGCAACTCGGGAGTCGTGCTGTTCCAACCGGGCGAGACGGGCAACTTCGACGCGATCTTCGCCAGCTCGATCAACGATGGCGCTGTGCACCATTTCCGCGTCCGGATGAGCGGCGGTACGGAAATCCGGCTCTTCATCGACGGCGTGCTGACGAATACGGTGACTGGCAGCTACGAAGGCTACAGTGGCGCGTCGCCGGTGATCGGCCGTTACAACACGGACAACATCCCCTGGCGAGGCGGCATCGGCGAGATCGCGGTATTCAACCAGGCGCTGGGCGACGGCTCCGACTTCACGGCGCCGACGAGCGAGTACTCTGGCATGGTGGCGGGACTGATCGCAAGCTACTCCAGCGCGCGCCAGCGGACGATGCGCATCGGCGAGTCGAACCAGATGTCGCCGCGGGCCGGAATGCGCACCCGCTTCACTCCGTTCAACACCGGCTCCGCCTCGATCCACTCGCCGCCTCCCAGATAGGCGAGCGTATGCAGGCCGCTCTCGGAGACGGCGATGTCGCCGGTCCGCAGGACGCCGTAGTCCGCCCGGTTCAGCGAGCGGACCGCCGATACGGGCCGCGTCCGGCCGCGGTAGCCGTCGCCCAGATCGCGTGCCGAGCAGTCGTGAAGCCAGGTCCATAGAGCGGCGCGGAGCGGAGCCGGGTTTGCCGTCCGCAGGCCGACCCGCAGGTTCGCGTCGATCCAGCCGCAACGCACCAGCCCCGAGCAGTCGATCCCCACCCGGTTCTCCCCACCCCAGATATAGACCGCGCCCCGGTATGGCGTCAGCGACCGGACATACTCGCGGGCGAGAGCGGCTTGAGGGACGGGGCGACCCGGCAGCAGAAGCAGGGCGGCCACCAGGAGCGGCGCGGCCAGTATCACGATGGCAGTGCTCGGGCGCGGGCGGTTCGCGATCGCGAGGCCGAGCCAGAGGGCCGCAAGAATGGCGAGGATTGCGCCACGCGTCAGCCCGGACCGGATCGGGAAGAGCTGGATAATCCCGATGCCGATTGTGAACAGGCGAAGGGCCGGCCATCGCCAGAGCGCCGCGGCTGTGAGCGCCCAAAAGGCGACGAGGCAGGCGAGCACGAGGAGCCGCTCACCGGGAACCGGCGAGGGCCACAGGTAACAGGCGACTCCCACGGCCGTGACCGCGGCGCAGGCGGCGAGCAGCGGGGGCGGCGGCGGGAGCGGCCTGGAGCTTGCGCCTTCAACGGGAGTGGCGGGACGCGCTTCAGGCATGCGCTCGTTCGCTTGTGGGTCCAAAGCGTGTACCTCGATTCTCGTCTCACTATTGGCACGCGCGGAGGACCGCCCTGCCGCCGCCTCGATTGTTGTCCTGGAAGCCCTGCGGCAGGCAGCCGTGCCGCAGGGTTGCGCGGCCGAAGTCACATTGCACGAGACCGGCTTGCGGGGCTTGCCGCGGATGTTGCGGCAGCGTTCGCTGCGAATCTCACTGCGAAAAAAGCAAGAATCGATAACACAAGGGGCTCTTTTTGTGGCAGGAACCCCGCTTCGCGGCGGCTAACATGCGAGCGATGAGTTCAAGGTCCGGCAAGGAGAGACGCATGGAGCAACCCCGCCGTGCATTTACGCTGATCGAACTGCTCGTTGTGATTGCGATTATTGCAATACTTGCAGCCATTCTCTTCCCCGTTTTCGCCCAGGCCCGCGAATCGGCGCGCCAGATCACCTGCGCGAGCAACATGCGGCAGCTTGGCATTGCGATTCGAATGTACGCGTCGGACTACGACGATATGTGGGTCCCGGCCTTCTCCGTCGGCAGGCCGGTGGCCACGATGTCGCTGTCGATGCCGTGGGTGGGATACGACAACAACAACAGCACGCACGACGACGGCCAGTTCACCGGCGACGATACGGTCCCCGCCGCCAATCCGATCCACCCCGGCCTCATCGACCCCTACCTGAAGAACGAGGGAATCAAACGGTGTCCGGATGCTCCGGGGCAGTGGCAGCTGGCGCTCGCGCTGAACGGATTCTCCGCGACGAACGGATCGGCCTACTACACGACGAATCCCGCCGCGATGGGCAACGAGTACTCGCCCTTTTTCAAGAACCAGACGCTGGACGCCGGCTCCGGCAGGATGTACGCCGTCGCGGCCCGCGACTCGGAGATCGACGAGCCCTCCTCGACGCTGGCGATGTGGGAGCACGAGAACCCGGACCCGATGTGCAACTTCCTCCAGCCGCCGGACTGGCTGAACTCGCCGCCGGGGGGCTCGTTCCGCGACCATTTCCACCTGCTGCACCGCAATGGCTCGACAACGCTCTGGACCGACGGCCACGTGAAGCACACGATCTACGACCAGCTGAAGCGGCCGTGGTTCTCGTGCAACAAAGGCATATACCCGCAGTAGAGCTTTCGGGTTTCGCGCGAACGAGAGGGCTTGTCTTCTCGCGCGAAGAACGCAAAGAATTCGCTGAGCCTGCGAATGCGGGATTATGCATTGGGAGCGATGCGAATCCATCGTGCGGAGGAGGAGGGTTGCAGCTCCAACCGGTTCGTTACGCGCTGACAAGTTTAATGGCCCGTCCGTTCGTCATGACTTGACGAATGGACGGGCCAATTGAGTTTCTGGGTTCTGCTTTTCGTGCCTGCCGACAGGTGCTAGCGGACCGTCGACGTCTGCGCGGCCAGCGCGGGCATCTCCGGCAGCGAGTCCATCGATGTCTCGGCCGCGCTCTGGTTCTCCAGGCGGATCTGCTCGAACACCTCTTTACGGTGAACGGTAACGTTTCGCGGCGCGCGGATTCCCAGGCGGACCTGCTCGCCGCGGACCTCCAGCACCGTGATCTCGATTTCGGAACCGACCATTATGGACTGGTCGGGCTTGCGCGTCAGTACCAGCATCTGATTTGCCCTCCGTGGCTGCCAAGCAATAGCGATTATACGTGCCTACCGAACCTCCGTGTTCCGGGGTCTACGCGGATACGTGCGTGTTTCGTATTATCGGGCGGCCCCATACATCTCTTCAGGCCGATTTTTAGACAAAGCTGCAAGGTCAGGCCGCGCGGGCCGGCGCGCTCTTTCGGCCGGACTGCTGCGCGGTAATCGGCGATACGTCGACCGGCGCCGAGCCGAGCCGAGCCGCCCGATCCAGCTCCTTCACCAGCAGGTGGCGCGTGCCGTATCCCTCATCCTGGACGATCACCTGCTTGCCCATCCGGGTAAAGCCGTTGATAACGAGCGGCGCGAGCAGATTGGCGGTCATCGCCTTGGGATCGCCGCCCGGGACGCAGACGACCACGAACAGGAGCGTCGGCGTGTCCTGCTTGAGTCCGAGCAGCCGCGCGTCGCTGTCCGAGATGGTCGGGGCGTAGTCCGGCCGGACGGAGACCGGCTCGACGATCGGAAAGGCGATCGCCGGCTCGTCCAGCGATTGGAGCCACCGGAACGCGCTGCGGTCGTCGTGGCGGACCACCACGAACTCGTGGCAGGACTCGAATCCGATCATTCCCTCGACCAGGTCGATCACCAGGTCGGGATCGACGTCGATCTCGCCGAACCGCGTCGTCCGGAACCGCCGCGCCGCCACGTCCGGCGAGCCGCCGGTCGTCAGGCTTCCCTGCTCCGCACGCTCCCGGGCCACGTCCAGGGCCGCATCGATCACTCGCTTGTCCAGTACTTTAGCCATGTGGTTTCCAATCTCTGGCGCGCGGCTGCGCGGTTATTTCAGGAAGTCGAGCAGGCTCGTTTGGAACGAGCGAACGGTCGACTGGAGCGCCGCCTGGTAGGCGGTCTGGGCCGTCTGCAGCGCGACGGCAGCCGTTGGAATGTCCGTATCCTGTATATCGGAAACGAACTTCGTGAAGTTTACTTTCGTGAGCGCGTTGCGCTGCTGCGTCGCGTCTATCCGGTTCAGCTTCGCGCCGAAGTCCGCACGGTGGGCCACCACCGCGGAAATCTGCGTATCCAGCGCGGCGATGTCCTGCTGCGAAACGTCCTGGCTCTTGCCGCTGGAGACGTCGTCGCGCAGCTTGGCGAGCGCCGCGAGCGCCGGCGCGAACACCTTGTCGCCCGTTACGTTGGTCGTTATGGTCTCGCCGGGGCCGATGTCCACCTTCAGGTCCGCGTCGCCGGTCGCATCCGTCCCCCCGACATACTTGAAGGTCGTGCCGTCGCCCTGCAGGGCGGGACCGGACGTGCGCTGGCCTGCGAATACCGACTGCGTGCCGTAGGTCGCGTTGCCGATGTTGCCGAGCTGATTGATCGTGTCCTGGATCTGCGCCGCGATCGCCTGGCGGGAGGTGGCGTCGGTTGCATCGTCGTTCGCGCCCTGCACGGCATAGGTGCGGGCGGCGCGGAGCAGCGAGTCGACGCTGGACAGCGCCGATTCCCCCGTCGAGATGAATCCCTTCGCCTGATCCAGCGTCTTGTCGTACTGGTCGAGCTGCGCGATCTGATCCGTAAAGTCGAGCGACTGCGCAAACCCGACCGGATTGTCCGACGGCTTGGTGAGCTGCTTCCCGCTGTTGATCTGCTGTTGCGCCGTCGCCAGGCGGGCGTAGGCGGCGGAGATTCCCGCGACCGAGCTATCGGTTACCTGCGATGTGCTGATTCTCAGAGCCATGGTGTTCTATCCGTCGCGCCCAGCCGGCTGGCGCGTCCGTGTGTAGCAGCCCCGAGTTAACCGGTGCTCCGCGCCGATGCCGTAAACGGCTTCGCTAGCGGGCCTTCGGCCGAGTGCCCCTGCGGGGCACGCCGCGTCGGCGCGGCTGTAATCCGCCGCGACGGCGCTGGGTTGCTGCCGCTTAGCCTGCCGTCGTGGCGGCCGTCCCGCCGATGCCGTTGATGATCAGGTCCAGCACGCTATCCTGCGCGTTGATGATCCGCGCCGCCGCCTGGTAGGTCCGCTGGAACTGCAGCAGCTTCGTCAGCTCCTCGTCCAGGTTGACGCCGGACACGGAGGACTGCTGGTTCTGAAGCTGCGCCACGATCTTGCCCTGCGTGTCGGCCTCCGTCTGGAAGCGCTGCGCGTCGGCGCCGACTCCGGCGACCTTGGCGGCGTAGTACTGATTCAGCGTCGATTGGCCGATAGCGAGCTGCGTTCCGAGCGCCGCCAGCGCGCGGGCCACGTCGCCATTTCCCGGCGCGACGATCCCGCCGGCGGGCGGCGCGGAGGCCGCGGCGATCGCGTTCGGATTCGACGCCACGTCGCTGGAGATGGCGATGCCAGCGGCGCCAGTGCCACTGAAGAACGCGCGGCCCGTCACGCCGTCCAGCCCGGCGCCGGCGGAATGGACGCCGTTGACGGTCGTGACCACAGTATTCGCCAGCGTGTCCAGGTCCGACTGGTAGCCGGACAGCAGCCTGGACGCCTGAAGCAGTCCGGACACCTCGCCGCCCTGGAGCGGGATCGTCAGGCCGGACGCCGTCTGAACGGCGGGCTGGCCGCCCTGCGTCGCTACGGTGGCCGGAAGCGCCGATGCCACGCCGTCCTGGACGAGCAAGTAGCCGCCGACGTTGATCTCGACCTGGCCGCTCGGTTGGTTGGTCTGGCTGTTCTTGCCATCGAGCACCTGGACTCCGACAAGCCCACTCAACTGGCCGATCAGCCCGGTCCGCTTATCCTCCAGATCGTTCGGCTGCTCTCCCTCGGCGAGGCTCGCGCCGATCTGCTTGTTCAGCCCGGCGATCTGGCCCGCCAAATCGTTGATCTTGCCGATGTCCGCCTTGACCTGCGACTGGATGTCGGGAGCGATCTGCGCCAGCGCGCCGCTTACCGTGTGGAACGCCGAGACGAGCGCCTGGCCCTGGTTCAGGACCGTCGATCGGATCGCGGCGCTGTCCGGCGTCGCTGACAGGTCCGAAAACGAGTTGAAGAATGCCGTGAGCTGCGAGCTGATGCCCGTCGTACTCGGCTCGCCATACGCGCTCTCGACCCGGCCGATGGTCTGCTGCAGCGAATTCGCCGCGCTCTGGTCGGACGTGGCGGAGAAGGTCTGCTTGTCCAGGTAGTTGTCGCGAACCCGGGTGACGCTGGCGACCGAAACGCCGGTGCCGAGCTGCGCGGGCTTCAGCGTATCGACGCCGGGACCGCCGTACGGGTCCGTCTCCTCCAGGTTCACGACCTGCCGGGAGTAGCCCGCCGTCCCGACGTTGGCCGTGTTCTGTCCGATCACGTCGAGCGCGAGCTGGCTCGCCGTGAGCGCGCGGCTGCCGATCTCCAGACCCCCGAAAGTCGATCCCATGTGCAGTTAGCTCTCCACCGCCATCACGCCTTGCTGTCGATGTAGAACGATGGCGCTTCGAGCCGCGTCAGATTCACGCCGTACTTCGCCGGCTTCAGCGCGGCCGACGTGAGCGCCTCAAGGTTGAACTTGACGAAGCTGAGCGCGTTATCGAGCAGTCGCCGGTTGCAGTCGTTCTGTGATTCCACGCGCCGCTGCGTTGCGAGGATCTGCGTCCGGAGCGCGGCGAGCGCGATCGCGTCCGCCGGGGCCAGCTCCGGCAGCAGAGTCGAGAGCGGCGCCGAATCCTCCAGCCCGAGCCTCGTGGAGAGCACGGTCGCGGCCTCCTGCCTGGCCTTCTCCTGGGCGATCTGCATCTCGAGCAGCGCCTGCTGCTGTGGCACGAGCTCGGACAGCTTGCCCGTGTCGCCCTCTATGATCGCCTTTTCGGATACCTCCGCGAGGGCGAGCAGCGACTTGCCTGTCGTCAACTGCTGCTGCATGATCCGTCGCAGCGCGGCTGCGAACGCGGGTGGTGGCATGTCGGGCGGTCCGGTCCTTTCAGCGCTTCTTTGCGGTCGCCGCGGCGGCGGACGGGGCCGCGATCGCCGCCAAACCGCCAGTCCCGCCCGCGGAGCGGCTGGCGCCGGGGGCCGGCGTGGCAGCGGCCATTGGGCCGAGCGCCGCAGCGGGCCCCGCCCCCTGGCTCGACGGTGCGGCGGCGACAGGCGCACCAGGCCCGCCGACGGGCGACGCGGCGGTCGGCACCGCGGGCGCATCGGCCGTCGCGCTCCCAGCCGGCGCGAGCGCACGGCCGCCGGCCGGCGCCGGATGCTGCGTGCGATCGATGCTCTTCATCATCGCTTTCGCGAGGCCGAACGTCCCGGTGCGGCTCAGCTCCCGCGCCAGATTGTCGTCCATCATGTCCTGATAGACCCTGGCCTCGTTGCTGTTTCCGAAGAGCGCGTTGTCGCCGGCCATCGATTTACGCATTTGTTTGAGCATCATCCCGATAAACACGGCCTCGAAGTCCTGCGTCGCCTTGACGGCTTTGGCGTGCTCGGGGTCCGGCTGCGGCTTTGCTGCCGCGACACTGGCGGCCGGCTGGATGATTGCTGAGATATCCGTACTCATCGGCGGTCCTGCCTCCAGTCCTCAACCGTGGGCATCGTGGACAAGAATCCCCTACTGGATCTCGATCTCGGCGTAGATCATCCCCTTGGCGTGCATCGCCTGCAGGATCGAGATCAGGTCGCGCGGCGTGACGCCGAGCGCGTTCAGCGCGCGCACGAGCTGGTCCAGCGTGCTCGTCGCGGGCACCACGGCAAGCTGCGAAGGCTTCTCCTCGACTTTCGTGTCCTTCTGGGGCACCACGAGCGGCGCGGTCGGGTTCTTCGTGAACGACGGCGACGGCACGACGATCGGCGTGTTCTCGACGCGAATGTTGATGTTGCCGTGAGCGATCACGCCCGGCGCAAGGTTGACGTCGCCGCTCATCACGATGGTGCCCGTGCGCTCGTTGACCACGATGCGAGCCGGGTTATCCGGCGTCACGGTGACGTTCTCGACGCGCGAAAGGAACGCGACAAGGTTCGGTGCCTGGTCCGCCGGCACGATGAGCGACACGGTGCCTGCATCGGTGGCGCGCGCGCCGGTCGCCGGCAGCTCGCGTCGGATCGCGTCGGCTATCCGGCTCGCGGTCGTGAAGTCCGGCTGGCGCAGCGTCAGGCTGGTCGTGCCGCCGTCCGTAAGCGTGGTCGGGACCTCCTGCTCGACGTACGCGCCCTTCGGGATCCGGCCGACCGCCACGTGGTTCTTCTGGACGCTGGAGCCGCCCTGGCTGAAGTTGAATCCGCCGATCGACAGCGCGCCCTGCGCCACCGCGTAGACCTCTCCGTTCGCGGCGAGGAGGGGCGTCTGGATCAGCGTGCCTCCCTGGAGCGACTTCGCGTCACCCATCGACGAGACAGTAACATCTATCTGGCTGTTGGCATGGGCGAACGCCGGCAGGTCCGCCGTGACCATGACGGCCGCGACATTCTTGAGCTGCACCTGGGCCGGCGTGACGTTGATGCGGAATCGCCGCAGCATGTTCACGGTCGCCTGGATGGTGAACTGGCTGTTCTGGCCATCGCCCGTACCCTCCAGCCCGACCACCAGTCCATAGCCGACCAGTTGGTTGCCGCGCACTCCCTGCCAGTCGGCCAGATTCTTGATGCGGATGATGCCGGCCTGGCCGTCCTCGGCCGCGCCGCGCCTCGCCAGCGGCAGCCGCGGCGCCGGCGCCACCGATCCGGGCACGGGCCGTCCTTTGGGCGTACCGGCATACGAGGCATCGCCCGTGTCGAGCGCCGCGCACGGGGCCGCGGCAAGCACAAGGACACTGGGCAGTAACGTCAGACCTATTGTTGTGCTATGCACCATAATCGAATTTCCGTCCCTAAGCCGGCCAAGCCCGTGAAACTAAAGTCCTCGGCTCGCGACAGCCACATCGCCCAGAGGGCGCCCGGCCATCGCGGACGTTGCACAGAGCGCCCGGTTCTGTCTTCAGTAGATAGGGTCGTGCATCGGCCCGACTTAGCCCCCGCATCCGGGACGCGCGCAAATAGTTCCCCCAGGGGGACAGGGAGCGCATGCGGCCGCTAGAACAGGAACTTGAACAGCCGCGAGAGCATGCCCGGCCGCTGTGTATCGCCGATGATTCCGCGGCCATCGTAATGAACCTCGACGCCGGCGATCTGCGTGGACGCGACGCTGTTGTCCGGCCCGACGTCCTCCGGCCGGACCAGCCCGGAGAAGACAACCTTCTGCGTTTCGCGATTGATCCCGACCATTCGCGAGCCCTCGACGCGCATGGTGCCATTCGGGAGCACCTCCTTCACGATCACCGAGAGCGTCGTGACGAGGCTCCCGCTCCGCGTGGTCTGGCCGGAGCCGTTGCCGGCAGCCGACTGTGTGGCGGAGAGCGACAGTGAGCGGAACAGCCGGTCCCACAGGCCCGTGCCGCCGAGCGCCGTGACCGAGTCGTCGTGCGAGGTCTTCGTGGTCGCGGTCGACTGCGCCGAGGTATTCTCCGCGATCGTGATCGTCAGTACGTCGCCCACCTCATGGGCCCGGCTGTCGCTGTAGAGCGAGGCGGAGCTTGCGGCGCTGCTGCCCGTGATCGACTTGTTGGCGACCTTGATCGGAAACAGCGAATCGGCGCGGATCGAGCCTGCGGCAATCGAGGCCGCTGCCGCGATTCCGAGCATTGCGAGGCTTTTGCCTGTCTGGTTTGCTTTGCGCATTGGGATACCTCTCGGATTCGTGTGCTGGAATAAACTCGTATCCTTACGGGTTGCCATCGTCCTCGACACGGACGGTATGCTTGTCTACTACGATGCCGACCAGCTCTTTCTTCGTGTCGGTTGCGCAGACGCGGATCCGATCGCCCTCGCCGCCCGTCTGTCGCGCGAGCCCGGCCGCCGTGACGCGCAGCGCGCCGTAGATCAGCTCGATCGTCACTTCGTCGTTGGCCGTGATGAGCGGCGCCTTCTCCAGCATGTCCGCGCTGATGGGCGCCATCGCGCTGATGCGGCGAGTCGCGCGCTTGCCGAGGCTCTCCTCGATCGATGTAAGGGGAGACGCCGGGCCGGACGGCACGTCGATCGACATCATGGCCACGTCTTGCGGGCCGACGATTTCGTGAAGCTGGATCGCGTGCGTCGCGACCAGGGCCATCATCTTGCGGTGGATGCGCAGCGCCACGTCCACGGTCTGCACCGGCGCGCCATCGACGAGGATGCTGACCGGAACCGTAATCGCGCCGATTTCGGGGTTGCCGCGCCACGCTCCGGCAAGGATCTGGGTCTTGCCGGTCGCGACGGTGTGGCTTCCGCCGCCGCCGACCACCTCGAGCGTGGCGTCCGGCTGGCCCTTGATCGCGTCCTTTGCGCTGGCGATTGCGGCCGCGCTGATCTCGTCGGCGGCGATGTCGTGGCCGTTGCGCGAGATTCGCATGCCCGGCGGCAGCGTGACCTTGACGCGGGGCACGTCGAGCTGGTGCTGGCGCAAGCGCACGGTCACATCGCCGGGATTGATGATCCGCGCCAGGCCCGGAAGCGGTGAGGCGCCCATCTCTATCGCGGCGAGCTGCGCGCCGAGCGCCGGATCATCGCCCTGGATGTCGGCGATCTCGCCGAGCGTAAACACCGGTCCGGTGACCTCGCTGTTCGGCCGCACGAGCACGGTTTCCACCCGGTCCGGGGTCTTTGCCGCGGCGGCCGGCGATTTGGCGGGCCGCGCCGCGCCGGGTTTCGTGGACGGCTTCACGGCGGATCGGCTCGGGGCCGTCTGCGCGCCGGCCGCCGCGGAGACGGCTAGGGCGACGGCGAGAGTGAGCGTCATTCGGAGTGCGGCCATTAGCGCTTGATCCCGTTGGTCGTGCTGAGCATCTCGTCCGCGGCCTGGATCACTTTGGAGTTCGAGTCGTAGGCGCGCTGGACGATGATCATCTTTACGATCTCCTCGACCGTATCGACATTGGAGGCCTCCAGCATGCCGGAGCTGATAGATCCGAGGCCCTGCGTTCCGGGCGCGCCCTCGTTCGGCTGGCCCGATGCGGCCGTCACCTGGAACAGGTTGCCGCCGAGCGCCTTGAGGCCCGCGGGATTGACGAAGTTGGTGACAGTGATCTGCCCTACCTTCTGCTCCGCGGTCTGGCCCGGCAGCAGCACGCTCACGGTCCCGTCCGCGCCGATCGACACCGACTGCCGGTTCGTCGGAATTGCGATATCCGGCTGGACCGGGTAGCCCTGCGTCGTGACTAGCTTACCGGTGCCGTCGACCTGGAAGTTGCCGGAGCGCGTGTAGGCGAACGTGCCGTCCGGGAGCTGAATCTTGAAGAAGCCGTCGCCGGAGAGCGCCAGGTCGGAAGCGCTGCCCGTGTTGACCAGCGTCCCCTGCGTGTGCATCGTCGACGTGGTGCCCGCCGAGACGCCGAGCCCGACCTGCGAGCCGGTCGGCAGGTTGGAGTTGGCGCCTGTCTGCGTGCCGGGCTCCCGCTGCGTCTGGTAGATCAGGTCCTCGAAGTTTGCACGGGACTTCTTAAATCCTGTCGTGCTCACGTTCGCAAGATTGTTGGAGATCACGTCCAGGTTGAACTGCTGCGCGGCGAGGCCGGATGCAGAAGTGAAGAGGGAGCGTAACATTCTATTTCGCCTCCGAGAAAACCGAGTAACAGGTCCGACCGCAAATCGTGTCGAAGTAAGGGCTTCGGCTCTTACGGGTCACAACCGCGGAAACTCCGTTGACAGCCGGCCTTTTCGTCCGTTTTCGCGCCGCTCGCGGACAGAGCCCGCCGGCACGTACTACACGCGCGCCAGGTCGTTGGCCGCGTGCTTCAGCAGGTCGTCCTGCGTAAGGATCGCGCGCTGCGCCATGTCGAAGCCGCGCGAGACGGTGATCAGGCGCACCATCCCGCTGACTGCGTTCACGTTCGACTGCTCCAGCGTGCCGGGATGGACGCCGGGCCGCGCCGCGGGCCGAACGCCGCGCGCGTCCGTAACGGAGAAGAGCGTATCGCCGTCCTTCGCGAGCGCGCCGTTCGCCGCGTCGACGATCTGGAGCGTGGCGACGACCGCGCCGTCCACGGTTACCGTGCCGTTCGGCTGAAGCTTCGGCGGGACCGAGCCGGCGATCTTGACCGGCTTTCCGTCCGCGCCGAGTACCCGCAGGCCGGACGAGTTTGTCAGATTGCCGGCGGAGTCGAGCTGGAAGTTGCCGGCTCGGGTGTAGCGCGTTCCGCGGGCCGTCTCCATCGCGAAGAACTGGCCCGGATCGAGGCTCGCGTCGAGCGGACCGCTCGTGACGGCTTGCGGGCCTACCTGCCAGTCGGTATAGACCCTGTCGACGCCGACACCCATGCCGACTTCGCCAATTCCGGCGCCAACGGCGGCGCCATCGGCCGCCCGCCGCAGGGCCATGCCGTGGACCGCCTTGAACGTCGGCACGTCCGCTTTATATCCGGCGGTGTTCGTATTCGCGAGATTCTGCGCGATAGACTCCTGAATGGTCTGCTGCGCGATCATTCCTGTGGCTGCGGCGTAAAGGCCTCGTTCCATTGGGGACAGGTCTCCTGCGGACTGGATGGCGCGATCGGTCGGTCTGCGCGCTTCCGATTCGGTTATTGGTAGTCTTACTGGTAATCTTCAGGGGTTTGAAACGGGCGCGAGCGCCTGGCGAGGGGTTAGGCTCAATGCAATTCGAACCGGCTGAGACCACGACGTTTCTGACATCCACGATAATCGACGGTCAGCGCCGAAGGGCGGCCGCCGACAAGCCGACGCGGATCGCCGCCGCGGAGATCGAGCGGCTGCTCACCGACGCAGTCCGCGACGAGGAGGGCGTGCTGCTCCCGAGCGGCGCCGGCTTCCGCGCGGCGTTCAGCGCAGCGCCGGCCGCCGTCCGCGCCGCGCTCAAGGCGCAGATGGCCGTTGACTCGCTGGCTCGGTCCGGCGCAGAGGGCGGGATCGCGGCGCGAGTACGGATCGCCCTGCATAGCGGTCCGGTCGATTTCTTTGGCGGCCACTTTGCCGGCCCGGCGATTGCGCGCGCGATCGCGCTCGGCGCCGCGGGCCACGGCGGCCAGATACTGGTCTCCGACGCAGCGGCTGCGCTGGCGCGCGGACATCTGCCTTACGAGGTGACGCTGCGAGATCTGGGTTCCCATGGCCTGCCGGACTCTCCGCGACCACTGCGAATCTGGCAGCTCTGCCACCCCGATCTGCCCTACAGCTTCCCTCCGCTGCCACTGCGCAGTCCAGCGGCCGGTAACATCCCGGTCTATACGACCGAGTTCGTCGGCAAGCGCGGCGAGATCGCCCGGCTGGTCGCGCTCATCGCGTCCGGCCGGCCGGTGACGATCGTCGGCGAGCCCGGCGCCGGGAAGTCCCGACTGGCGCACGAAGTCGGATTCGCGGCGCTCGGCACCTATTCGGATGGCGTATGGAATGTCGGCGTCGAATCGCTGCCGGATGCGTCTTGCCTCATCGGCGAAGTCGGCCGCGTGCTCGGAATCGACCTGGATGGCCGCGATCCCGCACTCGACGCGTTGGTTCGGCGCCTTCGCGAGCAGCGCCTCCTGCTGATTCTGGACGGCTGCGACGATGCGCGCGGCGCCTGCTCCGCACTGGTGCGCGGCCTGTCCGCCAGCTGCCCGAACGTTGCGATCCTCGCGACGGGAGGCGCTCCGATCGGGCTGGAGAGCGAGCGCGTCCACGCGGCGGTGCCCCTCTCGCTTCCGCAGCCCGGCGCCGGTGAAGCAGTCCCGCTCTACGAGCTGGCACGGAGCGAGGCGATCCGGCTTTTCCTGAACCATGCGCGGTCGCGCTCTTGCGGTTTGCGCATGGACGCGGAGCGTGCCGCGATCGCCAGGCTGTGCGGCCAGGTGGAAGGCTGCGCCCTGGCCGTCGAGCTCGCTGCGGCACGTGCCGCAGACATGCCTGCGGCCGAGATCGCGGACTACCTCGCGGCGGCATCGGCGCCCGTTGCAGCGGGCGACGTTCCGGCCGCAGCGCCGACGGATCCGCTCAGCGTCCTGATCGACTGGACGTACGGTCTCCTCTCGGCGCCGCAAAAGCTTCTGCTCCTCCGCGCCACCGTGTTCGCGGACGGCTTCGAGCTGGCGGATGCCGTCGCGGTCTGCGCCGACACTCCGAGCGAATCGGCCTCCGAAGCGGTACGCATCGAGGCGGAAGCGATTCCCGCCCTCATCGACCAGCTCGTCAGACTCTGCCTGATCCATCGGTTCGAAGCGCAGGGGTCTGATCGATACACGCTCCCGAGCCTCGTGCGGACCTATTGCGAGCTGCGCCGGCGGCGAATGAGCGACGACCGGCTTCTGCGGGCGCGCCACGCCCGTCACTACTTCACCTTCGCGCAGAACGCCACCGTCACCGCCGACCAGGAGCGCCGCGACTGCGCGCTTGAGGCCCTTTCGCGCTCCGGCCACAACCTCTACGCCGCGCTTCGCAGCACGATCGAGGAGGCGTCCGGACCGGGCATCGGAGTTCGGCCGGGAGCGATCGAGAGGATGCTCCTGTTCGCGGCGGCGGCCTCGGACCTGTGCGGGCGCGCCGGCGACTGCCCCGCGCTGGGAAGGCTCGTCTCGGCTGCGCTCAATGTCCCCGGCGCGGAGAGACCAACGCGTGCCCGCGCCGACGCTCTGTTAGGCGCGGCCCGTCTCGCCCGCATCGGTGGCGAGCGGCGAGTTGCGGCCGAATGCGTCGATGGGGCCGTCGCGATTTACCGCCAGGCGGACGACAACGAAGGAGTCGCGCGCGCCCTGCGGGTCCTTGCCGACTTCGCCATGGAGATAAGCGACCCCTGGGAGTCCACGGCAAGCTCCCCACAGCCCGACCGCGTGCCGCCCGACCGCGCGCTGGAACGGGCCGGCTCGCCACCCAGGGGACGCGCGGGCGCGCAAGCCACGGCCACGCCCGGCGGCGACGATCAGGAGGGCCGCGCGGTGAGCCACGAGATCGCCATGGGCGAGGCGCTGCTGGCGATGGGCCGCGCGGCGCTTGAGCGCGGCGACCCCGGTCCCGCGAGGGTTTGGCTGGCCGACTGCCTGGACCTGTGGCGGAGGCACGGCGATCTCCGGCGCACCGCCTGGACACTCGAAGCGATGGCGAAGGCTGCCTGCATGGAGAATCGGCCGCAATGGGCCGCGACTCTCTATCTTGCCGCCTGCCGCCTCTGGGCGCAGGTCGGCGCGCCGGCATCGGAGGAGGAGAAGGCGGAGCGGCGCGCCGCCGAGGAGTGGATCCGGCAGCGCATCGACGCGGCGCTCGTCGAGAGCGCGGCGCGCGAGGATGGCGGACTGGAGATCGACCAGGCGATCGCTGCGACCTACGGACCGGCGCTGCGCATCGTCGAAGGAGGAATGGCGCCCGCCGCCGCCGTAATTAGGCACGGCGCGGCAACGGCAACACACTAGAGCGTCGCGCTGGAACCCGACCAGCAGCATGCCCAGCTTCGACCCCGGCACGGAATCGGCGCAGCGCGACGACGCCTGGCTGACGGAACGCGTCAGCCTCATCCGCCAGGTCCACTTCGCAGACGTTCCCCAGGGCTACCCGATCGTCTCCCGCTTCGGCATCCGCGCGCGAAACCGGTTCGGCTCCATCGGCGCGCGCGCGGGCCAGTCCATCATCCTTATCAACAGACTTTTCGCCGACCCGTTCGTACCTGATTTCGTCGTGGACGGGACGCTCGCGCACGAGCTGGCGCACTACGCCCACGGCTACGGCTCCGGCCTGCCACTGCTCCACAAGGATCCGCACCGCGGCGGCGTCGTGGACCAGGAGCTGGAGCGGCGCGGGCTGGGCGACGTGAACCGAAACGCCGAGGCGTGGCGGAGGCGCTACTGGGACGCGTACTACCAGACGCGCTGCTCGGACCTGGACGGCCGCCGCACGGCGCGGCAGGCGAGCATCGCGGCGTGCTGGCTCGCGCTGTTGAGCCGGCCCGGCCACCGCACGCAGGCCGAGCTGGACAGCCAATTGGCGCGGCTTTCACCAGAATTCGGCCACGCGGACCCCCCGTTCGAGGTCGAGTGGCTGCATGCCACGCTTCGCCAGACTGCGCCCTCCTACTGGTTCTCCCGCTCGTGTGTGGTGCGGATTCACGGGCTGGCCGCCGACCCACGCGTGCCCGCCGCCCTGATCGAGGCGGAGCTTGCATACTGGCTCGCGAGGCGGGCCGTCGGCGACAACACCGACCGGATCCAACGGGCCTTGGAGCGAGCCGGACTGGAGCGCTCCGTGCAGGAGGCGATGAGCTGGCGCCGCCACGCCTGGACGGCCTTCTGCGGCCGCCACCACCCGCTGCGCGCATAGGGAGAGCCGCCGCAAGAGCGCGGAAGGTCTCCACGCTGTGGCGTCGTCAAGCGCAAGGATCGCGATAGCGGGCGCGGCCATGAGAATTGACGGGCTTCAATCCGGGAAGAGGAAGCGACGGAATGGCGATCACCACCGATTCGGAGCGGCTCGCGGACATTGAGCGGCGGTTCGCAGAGCTGTTTGGGCAACCGCCGGAGTTTGTCGTCCGCGCGCCCGGCCGCGTCAATCTGATCGGCGAGCATACCGACTACAACGATGGCTTCGTCTTTCCCGCCGCGATCGATCGCGACGTGATCATCGCGGGCGCGCTCCGACGGGATCGACAAATCCGGACCTACGCCCTCAACTTCAATCAGTCGTCCACCTTCCGGCTCGACGACGTAGAGCCGGCTTCGGAGGGGCGCGAACGTTGGAGCAACTACCTGCGCGCCATGGCGTGGGTATTCCACAAGGAGGGCCTGGGCACGCAGGGGATGAACTGCGTAACGCTCGGCAATGTGCCTCTTGGCGCCGGCCTCTCCTCCTCCGCCGCGCTGCTCGTCGCCGGCGGGCTGGCCCTCTCGGCCGGCGCGGGTCTGGAGATCGAGCCCGTTCGCCTCGCGCTTCTCGCGCAGAAGGCGGAGCGCGAGTTCGTCGGAGTCAACGTCGGCATCATGGATCAGTACATCTCCGCCCTGGGCCAGCGGGACCACGCGCTGCTCATAGACACGCGATCACTGACCTACGAGGCCGTGCCCCTGCCGGATACCGGCGTCGAGATTGTCATCGCCGACACGAACAAGAAGCGCGGCCTCGTCGACTCGGAGTACAATGCGCGGCGCGCGGAGTGCGAGCGCGCGGTCGAACTGCTGAGGCCGGCGCTTCCGACGATCAAGGCGCTCCGCGACGTCTCCGTCGACGAGTTCGAGGCCCACCAGGAGCTGCTGCCGCAGCCGGTCCGGCGGCGCGCGCGCCACGTAGTCACGGAGGACGCGAGGACCCTGGAGAGCGTGCAGGCGCTCAAGGCCGGCGACATCGCGCGCTTCGGGATGCTGATGAACGCGAGCCACGAGAGCCTGCGCGCCGATTACGAGGTGAGCTGCCGGGAACTGGACGCGCTGGTGGAGGCCGCGCGCTCGGTCGACGGCGTCTTCGGCGCGCGCATGACCGGGGCGGGCTTCGGCGGCTGTACGGTCAGCCTGGTCCGGTCGGACGCTGTCCCGGAGTTCCAGCGCCTCGTCGCGGACCGGTATAAGCGCGCAACCGGCCTGAACACCACCATCTACGTCACGCGAGCGTCGCAGGGCGCGCAGAGGATACGGTAGAGGGTGTCCGGTGTTGGGTATTCGGTGTTGGGTGTTTGGTGTTGGGTGGTCAGCCACGCAAGCGGGCGCCCCAACATCCAACACCGAACACCAAATACCAACACCGGATACCCGCCTCAGGCGCGGCTTTCCGCGAGGACGGCGGCCCGCTCCGCGCGGTAGGTGCGCATCGAGAAGAACTGAAACAGCGTGCCGACGATCATCACGGCGAGGCAGATGAGGAAGAAGAGCGGCCAGTTGCGGTGCAGCATCCCCGCGATCGCGAAGGTTAGGAGGGGCGCGATGGTGCCGCGCAGGCCGAACAGAGTCGAGTGGACCGCCTGGTATTGCGCGGCGCGGCCCGGCTCCGCGAACATCAGCGTAGTGTTAAGGTAGCCCAGGTCGATCCCGGAGGCGGAGACGCCCATGCAGGCGGCGGCAAGATAGAGCCAGAACAGGTTGGGCGCGAAGGCGTAGACGAGCGGCGCCACGCAGTTGACGCTGACGGCCGCGAGCACCGTCGGCAGCGAGCCGAACCGGTCCATGTACCAGCCCCAGAAGAAGAGGCTCGCCAGCGACAGCAGGCCGGCGAGATTCTGCATCGTCGCGATCTGCGTCGGCGTGATGTGGAACCGATCGACCTGAACCGTGTACTGCGCCGGGGTCTGCAGCAGATTGCCGAATCCGGCCACGAAGACGCTGACGCAGAACCAGCGGTACCCGACGTTGCTGCCGAGAATGCTGAACGTATCGCGCAGGAAGTGGCGGAACGCGGGCAGCTCTGCGTGGAGCACCGGAGGCAGCTTCAGGCGGCTGAATGCGGCCGCGGTGCCGATTCCGAACACGCCGCCAATCACGAACATCCACCGGAAATCCAGCCCGCGGTGCTCCTGAAGGACGCCCATCGTTCGCGCGGCGAGAAGCATGCTGGTGGCCATGCCGACACGTACGTAGCTCATCAGCCGGCCGCGCAGATGGTCCGGATAGATGTCCTTCATGATCGCCGTATAGGCGGGGGTCGAGACGGAGAAGAGGACCGGCGTAAGACAGATGAGCGCCACGTAGGCCGCAGTATGAGCCGTCGATGGAACCAGCAGCGGCGTGAGCAGGAAAAGTCCGCGCGATAGCACCCACGTTACGGTGACGAACGGCAGCTTCGAGCGACCCTCCATCTGGCGCGCCCAGAGGATCGCGAACAGGTATCCGACCGCTGGCGCAGCGGACGCGAGTCCCATCTCGAAACCGGTGGCACGCATCTTGCCCCTGGCTAATTGCAGCGCGAACGTCCAGATGCAGCCCTGGTATATTCCGGCGCACATCCCTGCCAGCGCGTCCCAGCACCAGTTGTGCCAGACCGACTCGGGCATGAGGCTTCCGAACAGGCGGTGAAGCGGGTGCGCGCGGCGGTATACCGGCATCGGAGGGGGCGGCGAGGACGGCTCGCGCGGTTCGGCCTGTGACTCGATAGTAACCGGCATTCGAGCATTATACCCTCTGTCCCGGATCGGATCGGCGGCGCCGCGCGCCCGGTTTTTCGCGCTTCGGCAACCCCGTTTTGCATTTTCCAGGATTTATGCGAGTTGTAAATCGCGCCGATTGGACCGAGAATAGAGGGGCGGACACGGCGCGCGATCTGCCGGCCGCGTGTGCGCTGCCCCGCCGCAGCGCCTGATCTCATCGGGCGCGCCGAGCGCGCGGAGCCCGCCCGGCGGCGCAGTCCCGGAGCGCGGACTGTAAAATCGGTTGAAGGTATAATCACATTATTGCGGTGCGTCCCGAAGGAGGGTCTGCGGTCCGCGCCCCTGTCCGGAGGTTTTGTCATGCAAGTTCCAACTCGCATTCGTCTCGCCCGCCTCGCCCACCTCTTTCCGTGCGCGGCTTGCTGCGGTCTGCTTGCGCTGGCCATCGCTCCCGTCCGCGCCGACGACGCGCAGGACCACTTCAACGCCGGCGTGAAGCTCTACCAGGGCCGTAAGACGGACGAGGCGCTTTCCGAGTTCAAGACCGCGCTCCGGCTCGCGCCACGCGACGCGACTATCCTCCGCTGGATCGGCTTCCTCGAACTGGAGCGCCAGAACTACCAGGCCGCGCGCGAGCCGCTCGAGCGCGCCGTCCAGCTCGACCCTAACTCCGTCGTAGCCCACCTCGATCTCGGAAACGTGTACGACGGCCTCAAGCAGTATCCGTCCGCGCTGGAAGAGTTCCGCAAGGTGACGCGGCTTAAGCCGGACAGTGCCGACGCCTTCTACGACATTGGCCTGACCTACTCCAAGCTGGGCCGGTGGGCCGAGGCAGCCGAAGCGCTAAACAACGCGGCTCGGCTCGATGCGGCCGCCGCCCACGGCGCGGCAGGCATGCGCGAGGACCCGGCGATCCAGGACGCTCTGGGCTACGCGCTTATGAACACCGGCGACGTCCGCGGAGCCCGCGACGCGTACCAGCGGGCTGTAAGCCTTGCGCCGGACAACGCCGAGTTCAACTATCACCTTGCGCTGGCGTGGCGCCGGCTGGCGGATGAGCACAAGGCCGCGCCGGAGACGGCGCTCGCGAATGCCCGCCGAGCCCTCAAGGTCGCGGTGGACCGGACGCCCGGCAACTTCGAGTTCACTGAGCTTTACGGTGAAATCCTCTTCGACATGGATCAGAACGCGGAGGCCGCGGTCCAGTTCGCCCGCGCCGCGGAAATGGAGAAGACGCAGTACAACCCGGTGTACAATCTCGCCGTCGCCTATACGCGGCTGGGAGTCAGCCGCCAGGCCGACGCGGAGCGGGCCTACGCGCGCGCCCTTTCGCTCGTGAAGCCCGGCGATGATCCCTCCTACCGGCGCAATGCCCTGAGCGGACTGGCGTCCACCCAAATCCGCCTCCGCCGATACGACGACGCGATCGGCAGCCTGAAGACGCTCACGGCGGAATTCCCGTCTGACACCTCCGGCTGGGTGAACCTCGCGACGGCCTACCGGTTCAAGGGCGATGAGAATGGCGAGATCGACGCGCTGCGTGGCGCCCTCGCCAACAGCAGCGGCTACGCGAACATCGCGCAGGTCCACGCGGCTCTCGGCGCGCTCCTCTACCGCCGCGGCGAGACCAGCGCGGCGCTGGACCAGTACGCCGCAGCAAACCGCGCGAGGCCGAACAACGCCGATATCCTGAACGGTCTGGCTCTGGCCGAGGAGAAGGCGGGCCGCCACGACGACGCAATCCGCGACTTCCAGGCGGCCGTCCGCATCAATCCGCGCTTCGCCGACGCGTACAACAACCTCGGCGTCGCCTACATCGGCCGGTATAATGAGTCCAATTCACCAGCCGATCTCGACCGGGCCATTGCCGCCTACAACCAGGCGCTCGCAATCGACCCGCACCACGCGCTCGCCCTGCGCAATAAAGAGCGCTACGAGAAGGCGAAGCACCAGTAGGGCAGAACTCCGCGCTCCCGGCATGTCCGGGAGGCGCCGCATGGACGCGAATGGCAGAGTATCCGCCGGACCCGGCAAGCCCACTTGTTGGCCTCATCATGGGATCTCGATCGGACTGGGAGACGATGGCGCACGCCGCCCGCACTCTCGAATCCCTCGAGGTCCCGTTCGAGGTCCGAATCGTCTCCGCGCATCGCACGCCCGACCTGCTGTTCGAGTATGCCGGCTCGGCCGCATCGCGCGGCCTGCAGGTCATCATCGCGGGCGCGGGCGGCGCCGCCCATCTGCCCGGCATGGCGGCGGCCAAGACCATCCTCCCCGTTCTCGGCGTTCCCGTCGAATCGCACGCGCTCAACGGCCTGGACTCGCTGCTCTCCATCGTCCAGATGCCGGCCGGCGTGCCCGTCGGTACGCTTGCGATCGGCCGGGCCGGCGCCGTCAACGCCGCGCTCCTCGCCGCCGCCATCCTCGCGAACGGACACCCGGCGATACGCGAACGTTTGTCAAGATTCCGCGCCGAACAGACCGATAAAGTAATGATGGACCCGGATCCGAGGTCGTCATGAAGGTCGGCGTGCTCGGCGGCGGCCAGCTTGGCCGAATGCTCGCCCTGGCCGGCATACCGATGGGCTTCGGGTTCCGATTTCTCGATCCGGACGGCGCAGCGCCGGCCGGCCATGTCGGCGAGCTCCATGTTGGAAGTTACGAGGATCGCGCGGCACTGAGCAATTTCGCCACCGGTTTGGATGTCGCGACGTTCGAGTTCGAGAACGTGCCGGCAAAATCTGTCTTGGCGCTGGGCGGCTATGTTCTCGTCTATCCGGGCCTCGTGGCGCTCGACCAGCTCCAGGACCGGCTTTCGGAAAAGACGCTGATTCGATCGCTCGGCATTCCGACCGCGGAGTTCGTCCCGCTCAATTCTGCGGGCGATCTTCGGAGCCTTACTGGCCTCGTCGGTCTGCCGGCCGTTGTGAAGACGCGCCGGTTCGGGTACGATGGCAAGGACCAGTGGGTAGTGCGGTCCGAGGAGGAGTGCGAAGCGATCGCCCGGCACCTTCCCGCGTCCCCGGACACACTTATCCTGGAAGGATTCGTCGATTTCGAGCGGGAAGTATCGCTTATCGCGGCCCGCGGACGGCGCGGCGAGATGGCGTTCTATCCGCTGGCCGAGAATCTGCACCTGGGCGGCATTCTCCGCCGGTCCATCGCGCCGGCGCCGGGCGCGACCGCCGCGCTCCAGCAGACCGCGGAGCGTTACGCGCGCCAGATCGCCGAGGAGCTCGAATACGTCGGCGTGCTCGCGGTCGAGCTGTTCGAGCGCGCCGGCGAGCTGCTCGTGAATGAGGTTGCGCCGCGCGTCCACAACTCGGGCCACTGGACCATCGAGGGCGCCGAAACCAGCCAGTTCGAGAATCACCTCCGGGCGATTTCGGGCCTGCCGCTCGGATCGACGGCCGCGCGCGGCGTGTCGGCGATGTGGAACGTGCTCGGTTCGCCGCCGGCCGCCGAAAGCATTCTGGAGATCCCGGGCGCGCACCTGCATCTTTACGGCAAGGCGCCTCGCGCCGGCAGGAAGATCGGACACGTCACCGTCGTTTCGACCGACGGATCGGACCTCGCGGAGCGGATCGAGCGCATCGCCGCCGCCGCTCCGCAGACGTAGGACCGGCGTCGAGGTCTTCGGGTATTCAGGAAACGAGGCGCCAGCGAGCGAGCCCTCCTGAACACCTGGACACCCGAATGCCTGAACACCCGGACACTTAGAGGAGCCCAGCATTTGCTAAAGCATGGATGCGTGATCCTGGCCGCCGGACTGCTGGCCGCCGCAAACCTCTCGTTCTCCCCTGTGGCCTACGTCTTCCGCGAATCGAAGGTGGCGGCGCCGGAACCGGCCCGCGAGTTCCGTGGCGCATGGGTCGCCAGCGTCGCGAACATCGACTGGCCCTCCAAGCCCGGCCTCTCGACGGAGCAGCAGCAGGCCGAGATGATCGCCATCCTGGACACGGCGAAGCGCCTCAACATGAACGCGATCGTCCTTCAGGTGCGCCCCTCCTGCGACGCGCTCTACGAGTCCAAGAAGGAGCCGTGGTCCGAGTACCTCACCGGAACGATGGGCCAGCCGCCCAGCCCTTACTACGATCCGCTGGCGTTCGCCGTCGACGAGGCGCACAAACGGGGCATCGAGCTGCACGCCTGGTTCAACCCCTATCGCGCGCGGCAGGCCGACGCCAAGTCCCCCATCTCGCCGGACCATATCAGCGTCAAGCATCCGGAGCTGGTCCGTAAGTACGGCGCGTCGCTCTGGCTCGATCCGTCGGAAAAGGGCGTGCAGGACCACTCGATCGACGTGATTCTCGACGTAGTGAAGCGCTACGACATCGACGGCGTGCACCTGGACGACTATTTCTACCCATACAAGGAAAAGGGGCCGAACGGCCGGATACTGGACTTTCCGGACGACTCGAACTGGCAGAAGTACCAGAGGTCCGGCGGCCGGCTCAGCCGGGACGACTGGCGGCGTGACCACGTCAACCACTTTATCGAGCGGCTCTACAAGGCGATCAAGCATCAGAAGGCCTGGGTCAAGTTCGGCATAAGCCCGTTCGGCATCTGGCGGCCCGGTTCGCCGCCCTCCGTGCGGGGCTTCGATGCGTACCAGGAGATCTACGCCGACTCGCGCCTCTGGCTCAACCAGGGCTGGATCGACTACTGGTCGCCGCAGCTCTACTGGAAGCAGGATCAGGCCGGGCAGAGCTATTCCGATCTCCTGGGCTGGTGGATCAGCCAGAACGCCAAGGGCCGCCACATCTGGCCGGGCAACTACACCAGCCGCGTGGCCGACGGCAGCAAGACGAGCTGGCCGACCGCGGAGATCGTGCGCCAGATCGATATCACGCGCCGCAAGTCCGGCGCCGGCGGCAACTTGCACTTCAGTATGAAATCGCTAATGCAGGCGAAAACGGGGTTGGCCCAGGCGCTTGGGAGTGGCGAATACGCCGATCCGGCGCTCATCCCCGCCTCGCCGTGGCTGCAGAAGGAGCGGCTTGGCAAGCCGAGACTGGAGCTGGATCGGAACACCGCGA
Source organism: Chthonomonadaceae bacterium (assembly GCA_035295045.1). GTDB lineage: Bacteria > Armatimonadota > Chthonomonadetes > Chthonomonadales > Chthonomonadaceae > DATGJU01. Next base: position 11,295 of record DATGJU010000371.1, on the reverse strand, counting down.
CTGGCGAGACTGAGCTCTCCTGGAAGACCGGGCGCGGAAAGACCTGGCTGTGGCTCGTTCAGGTGAAGCGAGCGAGCGGCTGGCACGCACTCGTGCTGCCGGGCCAGCAGACCTCTGAGAGCCTCGGCCCGCTGCTTGCCGGCGAGCGCGCCGCCGCGGTCGCCGTAACTCCCGTCGACCGATGCGGCAACCTCGGCGCCTGCCAGGCCATCGAGCTGGAAAACGAGAGCGACGAGCCGTCGGAGCGGCCGGATCCCCAGGCCGCCGCGATATCCCGGCCCGTGCCGTCTGCCCGAATCGCGCCGGGCGCCAAGCCCGGTAAGGCAGCGCCGCCTGCGCAGCCCGTGCCGCACGAGGGCCCGCTCACGCCGCCCGTCCCTGTCGTGACCGACAAGGGCGCGGCAAGAGACTAGCCAGCCCGCACAAACCCATAGCACGGGATCGTGCCCGTCAACCAGACCGGGAGTGCGGGCATTGGTGCCCACAACCAGACCGGCACTGCGGGCCTCCGTGCCCGCCGGCCCAATTCCAGCGATCTCCAGGAGAACCCAATGACAGACATACCTGTGGCGCTCCAGCTCTACTCGGTCCGCGAAGACGCCGCCAAAGATCTGGCGGGCGTGCTGAAGCAGGTGGCCGGAATGGGCTACGATGGGGTCGAGTTCGCAGGCTACTACGGCCACTCCGCCGCGGACGTGCGCAAGATGCTCGACGACAACGGGCTGAAGTGCTGCGGCGGCCACCTCGGCCTGGACACGCTGCTAGGCGACGCCCTGAACGCCACGATCGAGTATCAGCGCACGCTCGGCAACATCTACCTGATCGTCCCCGGCTTCGCGGGCAGCCGCACCAGCTCAAAGGCCGCGTGGCTGGAGACCGCCGGCACGATGAACGAGATCGCCGCGCGCCTGAAGCCGCACGGCATGTTCACCGGATACCACAATCACCACACCGAATTCCACCAGATGGACGGCGAGCTCCCGTGGGACATCTTTTTCGGCAATACCAGCCGGGGTGTGATCATGCAGTTCGATACCGGCAACGCGCTGGTCGGCGGCGCGGAGGCCGGCCCTTTCCTCCGCCGCTATCCCGGCCGGGCGATCACCGTCCACCTCAAGGAGCATAGCGCGACGAACGACAAGGCGCTGATCGGCGAAGGCGACGTCAACTGGCCGGAGATCTTCAGCCTGTGCGAGGGCATCGGCGGCACTAAATGGTACATCGTCGAGCAGGAGAGCTATGCGTACTCGCCCCTTGAGTGCGCGGCGCGCTGCCGGGAGAAGGTCAAGGAGATGGGGCGGTAGGCGGCTGCTGGTAGCTGGTAGGTGATAGCTGGTTGAGGCCGGCCGGCGCGGGACTTTAGACGAAAAAAGGGCCGCTCTATTGTGAGCGGCCCAACGTGTACCCAGGAGAAGCCCGACTGCGATCCCTCACAGCCGGAGCGTGAACATCTCTGCTCACGCCTTGTCCATTTATTCCACGATGGCCAGGCGGCCGACCCCGTACCGTTGCCGGATTCCCCGCGCCACACGCCGGCAGTCCGCCTAGTACGTGCGCAGCTTCACGGTTCCCAGCTTCGCCGAGTCGACGTTGATCTGCGCGTACTTCGGAATCGTCAGCGTGGAGGGGTCGCCGTCGCTCACGAACCGTTTATCCGGGTGCTCCTTGAGGTAGTCCAGCCAGTACGTGATTCCCCATTTGCCTCCGCACGCCTGGACGCGCCGCAGCCGGAGAGGATCGTACTTCCTGGTCGCCGGCGACTGCGCCGGCTCCGCGCCGACCAGCAGGACTGCCTTATTCTGGTAACTCGTGCCGCCGAACGAGCCCTCCGCGGCCAGCTTGTGGTCCTTCGGCCAGATGCCGAATGGAAGCGCCAGCGTATCGACCACCGTGTTCGGCGCGAGGGCCTGAATCCCCAGAATACAGCCGGCGATCTCTGCCTGCACTCGCTCGTCGGAAAGGTGGGAGAGATTCGGATGCGTGACGGTGTGATTGCCGATCTCCATGCCGGCGGCCAGCAGCTCCTGAATCTTCTTGGGCGCCGTGCTCTGATCTCCGAACACCTTGGACGGCTTTCCGGTCACAGATGCGTTCATGAAGAATATCCCGCGCTGCCCGAAGTCCGGGTGCGCCTCGTGAAACGCCTTGAGGATCCCGAAAGCGCAGTCCGGGTCCAGGCTGCCGTCCTGCTTATAGCTAAACTGGGTCGGGCTGGAATCGTCGAACGTGAGCACCACCGGCGTCATGCCGATCGGCACGTCGATCTTGTTGTCCAGCAGGTCGTGGAGCGCGATCGGACGGTATCCCTCCGTATAGAGCCGCTCCAGGTCCTTGCGAAAATCCTCCGGCGAGCGGTCGTACGTCGTCCGGCCCTTCCGGATTCTGTGGTACTCCAGAATCGGGATCACACCCGACTCGTTCACCTTGGCCGCCGCCAGCTCGGCGTCCGTGGCCTGCCTCGGTGCGGGCTTTGCCGCCTTGCCCGGGCCCGCGGCGCCGGGAGCACCGGTGTCGCCAGACTTTGGCCCGTTGTTGCAGCCCGTAGCGAGGAGCACGAGCGATAGTGAGGCGAGGGCGACGAGGGCTTTCATCGGTTTCCAGTTTCTTTCCAGTCTGTTTCCAGGCGATAGTTACCAGTCAAATTACCTGCTGCGGGAGAGTGTGGTTTCGCCGTGCCACGCGCAATCTCCTTCGGCTGTCGTGCCCGCGCCACAGGCGGTCCAGCGTGAGGGGCCGGAGGTCGATCGGCGCCCAGCTGGCGGCTTCGCGGCGATCGTGTAATGCACCGCTGCCGCTGCCGGACCCGGCGATCGGACGCCGGCGACGGGACCGAGAACTTTCGACTCGCTGTGCATGTTGAACCCGGTGAACCTACGATACATCTGACGTAGCAACAGGAGCGAATTATGATCCGATCGACGAGAATGGCCTGTATCGCAGGCGCCGCGAGCCTGACTATTGCGGCCACGTTGATTGCCGCCGGAACGCCCCGCACCACCGCGCGCCGAGGCGCGGCAGGGCGCGCGGCGCGCACACCGGTGTTGGTAGAGCTGTACACATCCGAAGGCTGCTCGAGCTGCCCATCCGCCGACCGCGTGCTGGCGGACCTGCAGCGGAGCCAGCCGGTCGCGAACGCGCTGGTCGTGCCGCTGGGCGAGCACGTGGACTACTGGAACCACCTCGGCTGGGCCGATCCCTTCTCGTCCAGCGCGTTCAGCCAGCGCCAGCGCGGCTACGCCGAGGCATTGCGGCTGGACAGCGTATATACACCGCAGATCGTCGTAAACGGCCGGACGGAGTTCGTCGGCAGCGACCGAGGCCGGGCCATGTCGGCCATCGCCGCAGCGGCCTCTGCTCCCCACGCTGAAGTTGAACTCCGGGCCTCCGACACCGGCAGCGACGTCAGGCGCTTCGACGTACGGGTCCAGAACCTGCCCGCCGTTCAACGCGGAGATGCCGCGGAGGTGATGCTCGCGATCACGGAGGACGGCCTGCGCTCCAGCGTGGCGCGCGGCGAAAACGCCGGTCGCCGGCTGGAGCATGTCGCCGTGGCGCGCGACCTGCGCTCCATCGGCGTCGCGTCTGCGGACAAGCCCTTCGCGGCGTCTCCCACGGTCGCTCTCTCACCGAAGTGGAGGCGCGCCAGCCTCAGCGCCGTAGTATTCGTGCAGGAGCGGGCGAGCCGGCGCGTGCTTGGCGTCGCAACCGTGCCGTTGAGATAGCCCTGCGAACCCGCGGAGAGGGCTACTCCGACTGGTGGAGCAGCGCGAACGCCTCGCGAGCGATCTGCCGCTGCTCGTCTGTCGGTACGACCAGGACGCGCTCGGGATCGCGCGCGCCTATCGGCACCGGCTGCCGGCCATCTGCCGCCGCATTGCGATCGGCGTCCACGCCTAGACCCAGAAACTCCATGCCCTGGCAAATCCGGGCTCGCGTGGCCGGCGAGCGCTCACCGATACCGCCGGTGAAAACGACCGCATCGACGCCGCCGAGCACGGCCGCGTACGCGCCGACGTACTTGCGGACGCGGTAGGCAAAGCACTCGAGCGCCAAGACTGCATGCGCCGACCCGCGCGCGGCCTCCGCATCCAGATCACGCACGTCCCCGCTGAGCCCGGAGAGACCGAGCAGCCCGCTTTCGTGGTTCAGCACGCCGTCAAGCTGCTCCACGGTTAGCTGGCCCGTGCGGAGAAGGTACGTCAGCAGCCCGGGGTCGAGGTCGCCGGGCCGCGTCGCCATGATCAGCCCTTCGATCGGCGTGAATCCCATACTTGTGTCCACGCTCCTGCCGTCTCGCACCGCGCAGACGCTGGCCCCGCTGCCTAGGTGGCACACGACAAGCCGCGTGCCCGCCGCGGGCCGCTCCAGGAGATTGAGCGCGCTCTCGACCACATAACGATAAGAGATGCCGTGAAATCCGTAGCGCCGGAGCGACAGGCGGGCGGCAAGATCGCGCGGAAGGGCATACTCGGCGGCGACCGCCGGTAAGTCGTGGTGGAACGCCGTGTCGAACACGGCTACGTTCGGGACGCCGGGCAGCGCCTCCCTGGCTGCGTCGATCCCTTCGACTCCGGAAGGGTTGTGAAGCGGCGCAATGTCGCATAGTTCGTGGAGCGCCGCCAGCGCCGCCTCGGTGATCCGTGCCGGCCCGCAGAAATGCAGTCCGCCGTGCACAATCCGGTGCGCGACTGCGTCGATCCGCACCGTCACGCCGGCCAGGCCGCCGACAAGGCGCCGAATCAGCAGCCTGGCCGCATCGCCCGCCGTTGACGCCCCGACAGGCTCGCCCTCCTCCGCCGCCGGCCCGGAGTGCAACGCAGCCGCCGCTCCGCCAGCATCGGCAGCCTCGCTGTCGTCCTCCGCAGCCGAAATAGCCGTGCCGCCGGAGGCGTCAGGCGGCTCGCCACGCTCGCCCGCATCCGATTCGTCGACCGTCATATCCGATGCCCGGCGGAAGTTGGCGGGCTCGCGACTGTCCCCGGCCGACGAAGCGGTCGGGACTCCACCGTCGGGCGACTTGCCGTGCGGAGCGGCCGCCACGGCAGGCGTCGGGACGCCGTGCAGGCCATCGGTCGCAGCGGACTTCCCCGTTCCGGCGCCGGACGGCACCCCGGCTGGAACAAGCCGCGATCCGGCCGTACCGACGCGCTCCACCTCACCGGCAGCCAGAATCTCCTCGGACTCGGCGACCGGGCCGTGCCCGAGCAGCCGGAACAGCGTATACTTGAGGCTCGAGCTGCCGGCGTTCAGAACCAGCAGGTTCACCTCGTCCCCCTGCCACACGGCTCTGCGCCCAGAAGCCAGAGAAACGGACTGTTTACCGGGCCAGACCGGGCCACCACAATCCGGCCGATCAATACGGCCATACCCAGTCCCGAATCTCCGGCATGTCGTCGCCAACCTCACGGACATACCGGCGATGCTCCGTCCGGCGGTCCTCCATCTCCTGCTTGAGCGATGCGGCCAGATAACCGAGCCGGGGCACCCGGTCGATCACATCCATAACCAGGTGGAATCGGTCCATGTCGTTCAGGACACACATATCGAACGGCGTTGTCGTAGTCCCCTCCTCCTTGTAGCCGCGTACGTGCAGGTTGTGGTGGTTGGCGCGCCGGTACGTAAGCCGGTGAATCAGCCAGGGATAACCGTGGTACGCAAACAGGATGGGCCTCGACGTGGTGAACAGGATATCGAAATCCGTGTCCGCGAGTCCATGCGGATGCTCGGATGACGGCTGCAGTTTCATCAGGTCGACGACGTTCACGACGCGCACCTTCAGGTCTGGGAGCTCCCGTCGCAGAATGTCGACGGCCGCAAGCGTCTCCAGCGTGGGCACGTCGCCAGCGCACGCCATCACCACGTCGGGCTCGCCTCCTGTCTCGTTTCCTGCCCATTCCCAAATCCCGATGCCCCGGGCGCAGTGGTCGTATGCGGCGTCCATGTCCAGGTACTGCAGCGCCGGCTGCTTTCCCGCCACAATCACATTGACGTAGTCGCGGCTGCGCAGGCAGTGGTCGGTCACGGAGAGCAGAGTATTGGCGTCCGGCGGAAGATAGACCCGAACAACCTCCGCGCTCTTGTTCACGACATGATCGATGAAACCCGGGTCCTGATGGCTGAAGCCATTATGGTCCTGCCGCCATACGTGCGAGGTAAGCAGGTAATTCAGGGACGCGATCGGCCGCCGCCACTCGATGTGCCGAATTGACTTGAGCCACTTCGCGTGCTGGTTGAACATCGAGTCCACAATGTGGATGAACGCCTCGTAGCAGGAGAAGAAGCCGTGCCGGCCGGTCAGCAGGTAGCCCTCCAGCCAGCCCTGGCAGGTGTGCTCGCTCAGGATCTCCATCACTCGGCCATCCGGCGCAAGATGGTCGTCGTATGGGAAGGTGGACTCCATCCAGGTCCGGTTCGTCACTTCGAGGACCGCGCCGAGGCGGTTAGACGCCGTCTCGTCGGGACCGACCAGGCGGAAGTTCCGGCGCGATTCGTTCATCGCCATTACGTCCCGCAGGAAGCCGCCCATCACGCGGGTCGCCTCCGCGATCTCCCGGCCGGGATGCTCGACCTTCACGGCGTAGTCGCAGAAGTCCGGCAGCCGGAGGTCCTTGAGCAAGAGTCCGCCGTTCGTGTGTGGATTGGCGCTCATCCGCCGATCTCCGGCGGGAGCCAGCTCAGCAAGCTCGGGCACGAGACGGCCTGTCTGGTCGAATAGCTCCTCAGGTCGGTAACCACGCATCCAGGACTCGAGCTGCGCCAGGTGCGCGTCGCTCTTCACGTCCGGGATCGGGACCTGGTGCGAGCGCCAGAAGCCCTCCGTCTTCAGGCCGTCGACCTCCTTCGGGCCGGTCCATCCCTTCGGTGTGCGAAGGAGGATGATCGGCCAGCGCGGCAGGCCGGCGCGGCCCTCGACGCGAGCCGCCCGCTGGATCGCGGCGATCTCATCCAGCACGGCATCGAGTGTCTCCGCCATCCGGCGGTGCGTCGGCTCGGGATCCGTGCCCTCGACGAAGTAAGGCCGGTAGCCGTAGCCGGTGAACAGACGGTCGAGGTCGGCGTCGCTCATGCGCGCCAGGATCGTCGGATTGGCGATCTTGTAGCCGTTCAGGTGGAGAATAGGCAGGACCGCGCCATCGGTAACCGGATTTAGAAACTTTGTGGAGTGGCAGCTCGCGGCCAGCGGCCCCGTCTCGGCCTCGCCATCTCCCACCACGCAGCAGACGAGGAGATCCGGATTATCGAACGCGGCGCCGAACGCGTGCGAAAGGGAGTAGCCGAGCTCTCCTCCCTCGTGGAGCGAGCCAGGAGTCTCCGGCGCAGCGTGGCTTGGTATCCCGCCCGGAAACGAAAACTGCTTGAACAGCCGCTGCATCCCCTCCGCATCCTGCGACACGGTCGCGTAGACCTCGCTGTAGGTTCCCTCCAGATAGGCGTTCGCCACGACTCCCGGCCCGCCGTGTCCCGGTCCCGCAATAAAGATCGCGTTGAGGTCGCGGGACCGGATCACGCGGTTCATGTGCGCGTAGATGAAGTTCAGGCCGGGCGTGGTGCCCCAATGTCCAAGCAGCCGCGGCTTGACGTGCTCGCGACGCAGGGGCTCGCGCAGGAGCGGATTTGCCATCAGGTAGATCTGCCCGACAGAGAGATAGTTTGCGGCGCGCCAATACGCATCCAGCCGCGCCAGAGTGTCGCTATCGGTTATGTTTGGCCGCTCGGCGGTCAATTCGCTCGTCATCTTATCGATTCCCTTCCGCATCGACCCGTCGCAGTCTGCCTGCTCTAACTGGTACGCACGCGCGACCATACCGTTCGACGGCGTGTCGAGCCGCGACCGCCTGAAGGGCCTGGGATGATCGGCCGACCTTAGCTGGGTCCAACGACACACTGTACCAAAGACCCGACCTGTCCGCATCCGACAATCGGCGGATTGTGGCCGCCAGCCCGCCGCAATGCCCGGCCGCAGGGAGTGAGCCATGCCCAAATAATCGCGGCATCGCGCGCTTCCTCGTCTCCGTCGGCGCGGCGATAGGCGTCGCCATCAGAGCACACGAGTCTTCACTCATTGAACCTGGGTAAACGAGCTCTTAGGGCCGTTCCGCGTTGTGGAAGCGCTCCGGCTATTACGAAGGCCAGTGTCGCCGCGCCTTATATTACGGCAGCGGACAGACAGAGTACTTGAGGGTCAATCGCCCGTGCGGGACCGGGCGGCCTGGGCGGATACGGTACGGTTATTGGCTCAGAAGCTGGGCAAGGAAGTCGTTCAGAGACCGCTGATCGAGCTCGAGTCCGCCGTTGGTGCGGAGGTCCGCCGCAATAACGAGCGCCTCGAACGGTGTAATACCGGTCCCCAGACCGGAGAACGCCGTCAGCTCGGTCCGCTCCCGCTGCGACGCGGAGCTAATCTGGACCGACGTGACGTTCGCGACCTTTGCGGTCCGCAGCGCGCCGACGATCACCTCCGGCGAATAGACCGTGCCGGCGAGCTGCCGCGCAATGAGCGCGCTTCGGCTGTCGCTGTCGATGTGCAGATCCCGCATGTGGGCGGCGCGGAGATAGCCCAGGAGGCCATTGAGGGCCGCGGCGGCCGTATCGTTGGACGGCTGCGCCGCGAACCCCGCCAACTCGGTATTCGCCGTCGGAACGATCAGCGTGAGCGCCTCCGCATTCAGGCTGTTCGCGTCCCGGATGAACTGGTCCTGCATCGCGAGCGAGTAGTGCGCGTCCTGCGCCTCGATGTCCAGGCGCGGCTTCTGGTTCGCAACGATTCCGCCCGTGTCTTCAGGCGCGGGCCGGCGCTCCAGATGAATGGCGGCGGCGACGACGGTCGTGAGCGCCGTGACTGCGCCGACGTCGAGCGGTTGGACGGGATTCGCGGCCAGCTCCGCCTGCGGCACCACCGCTTCCATCGTGCTCGTCGGCGGCGCCGCCACCACGATGCTGATGTCGGCGTCCGTTGGGATACGGGAGCAGGTGAAGTGGCCGCTCGAATCCGTCGTGGCCGTATGCAGCACCGCCCCGGATGGGAGCGATCGAACCGTGACGCGCGCGCCCACGACCCGCGAGCCGTCCGGCAGGACCGCGGAGCCCGTAATCGCTCGGCCGCCAACAGGCACGCTGCCGCCCGTGAGATTTTGCCCGGCGCCGCCGCAGCCGCCCAGCAGCAGCACCGCCGTGGCAGCGAGACAGAGCCAGACCGCCCTATTCGTTGGCGCTGCCGCCATGGTCAACCGTCCCCTGCTCGACCCAATCGAGCGCCGGCGGCCATTCCATCTGCCGCGCCGCCTCTGCGGCCCTCGCGGGGCCGTCATTCGCCGCCACGAACGAAAGCCAGCTCCGCACGATCTCCTGCGCGAGCCCGCCTTCGAGATAGGTATCCTCTGAAGTACGCCGCCGCCCGCGCCGCTCGTTGGACAGAGTGGCGATTGCGCGCTCGAACTCCGCGCGCGCCTCGTCGCCGCGGCCCTGCCGGGCCGCGCAGATCGCGAGCAGTCCGGCGGCCATCCAGCAATGCGCGGCCGAATCGAGAGTGCTGGCGTGCTCCGCCGCCGCGCGCGCGTGGGCTTCCGCGCCGGCCACGTCGCCCGCGCCGAGCGCAGCGCGCGTGGCTGCGATGGTGGCTTCCATCTGCAGTGGACGCGCTGCGAGGCCGGCGGCGATGGCGCTTGCCCGATCCGCCTCGGAGACCGCATCAGCACAGCGGCCATCGAGAAGGTGGGAGCGCGCCGCGAGAACGGCGAGCTCCGCCTGAGCGTACTTCATGCGCATGCTCGCAGCCGCCGCGGCCCCACGCCGGGCGTGGTAGAGCGCCTCCCCGCCGTTCCCCGCAGCGAGATAGGCCTCGGACAGCGCGCGCTGCGCGGTGATCTCAGCGCGAACGGCGCCGCAGCGGTGCGCCAAGGCCAGCGCCTCCTTGCCGCCCGCAATCGCCTCGGCGGATCGATAGAGCGCGGAGTCGCAGAGGGATTGGTAGGCGAGGCCAATTGAGCGGCGCTGCTGGTCTGCGGTCAGGTGCGCAACGTCCAGCGCCTGCTGGAAGCAGCGGGCGGCGGCGGCGACGGCCCCCTGGGACAGGCGGGCGGCGCCGCTCGTCAGCAGCGCCTCCATGTACTGGTCCTGTATTCCAAGGCGGAGCGCCGACCGAAGGCACCGCTCGGAGCGCGCCAGCGCCGCGCTGACGTCGCCATAGTTGAGCTCGATATTGGCCCAGTTGGCCTCGATGTAGAGCCGCGCGACCTCCGTGCCCGGCATGTCGTCGCGCTCGTCGGCGATCTCCAGCGCCCGCTCGAACGCGGCAATCGCTTCGGCGTAGCTGCCCAGCACCTCGTGGCACGCGCCTGCGGACATCGTCCCCTGCCAGCGATTCGCCCAATCCTCGCCCGCGGCGACGTCCTCGAACAACCGCAATGCCTCTTCGACGCGGCCCAGCATCAGGTTTGCGTGGCCAAGGCTCTGGAGGCAGTCGCGCTCAAGCACGGGCTCGCCCGCGAGGCGAAACAGCGCGCCGGCCTCATCCAGCGTTTCGCGCGCGGCCGCCCACTCCTGCAGCGCGATCATCGCGTTCCCCTGCTTGAGAAGCACGCCGGCGAGCCGCGATTCCTTTCCTCCGCGCGCGAGAAGCGGGTAGAGCTGCTGGCAGCAGTCGACGACACGCCTCGGGTCGGGTGGCGAGGAGTGGGCGGCGAGGAGCGCCTCGATTCGGGCGATGTCCTCCTCCCCGCGGCGCAGATCGAGGCGAGCCCGCTCCGCGGTGAGCCGCGCGCGCTCCGCAGCCAACTGCTCGCGCTCGGCGGCCAGGCGGGAATCGATCGAAACCTGCGGATGCGACTGCGCCGTCGGCTCGGCCTCGGCGTCACCGATGTAGAACCAGGTGAGCGGCTTGCCAACCTGCGCGGCGATCTGCTGGAGGCGGTCCGACTGGGCAAGCGAGGCGCCGGACGCGTACTGGTAGATGAGGGCGCGCGAGCAGCCGATGCGGCGGGCAACCTCATCGAGCGTCAGGCCGGCCTCGCGGACGGCCTGTTTCATGCGCTCGCCCTGCCTGCGCCTGCCTTCGCGAGTGGATAGGTCCGTCGGTGAATTCATAAGTACGCTGCTTGTCGGCGCCATGCCGGGCTGGGTCGCCGGCGCCGCTCCAGCAGGCCGGCCCGCGGTCCGTTTGGCGCGCCTGTTCGCCTGTCGATGGTTGTCTGCTCTGATTATACTCGCATTGGGAAGCGAGCGTCAATCGGCACGGGACGCAGGCGGGCGGCGACGTGGTAACGGGCAGTCCGAAACACGATCGCCTCGCAGAATCGG
>DATGJU010000370.1:0-3331 GCA_035295045.1 Chthonomonadaceae bacterium | reverse complement strand
ATCCTGTCCGCGCTCCTCATCGGGCTGGGCTGCGGCCACGGCGGCAGCAATGTGACCGACCGCACCACGCTCTCGGAGGACGACGTTGCAGGCGTTGTACTGCCGGGCGACCCGTCCAAGATCACCGAGGTCGAGTATCAGCCGCGCGCGACATTCGGGCACAGCCTAACCGCGGCCGGACTCGCTTATGGCGGCGACGTGGGCAACCTTAGCGGCGACGAGCTCGCCGCCATCAACCGCGGCCTCGCGATCTTTACTGCGCCGCGCTTCGATGCAATCGATGGCCAGGGCCCCTTTTTCAACCAGTTCAACTGTCTCGGCTGCCACATGACCGTGCCGCCGGGCGGTGTAACCACTCCGACTCCCGTCTCGCGGGCCCTAACCAAGGACTCCTTCCTCGTCTTCTGCGACATCGACGCGCTCCCCGGCGGCGAGCTGCTCTTCCCCGACACGCTCACCGCGTTCGGTGGGCCGACGCTGCACAAGCGGTCGCTCGTCGGCTATCCGCCCAAGTCGCTGCCACCCCTTCCGGCGTCCAATCTCGTCCGCTCGATAGGCCTTCGCAACGCGCCGTCCTACATCGGCCGGGGACTCATGGAGGCGGTGTTCGACCAGGACATTCTGGATAACCGGATGCCCAGCATCGGAGGCCTGAAGGACGCCAACGGGGCCGACATAACGCCGATCGAGAACAGGAACAGCGAGCGGCTTCAGATTTCCGCCGGAAGCAGCGTCGTCCGGCTGGCGCGATTCGGCCTGCGTGCCGGCGGCCCGACGATGATCCAGTTCGCGCTCGGCAATAACCCTGCCGGTCTCAATAGCCCGTTCTCGCCGGGCCTGAACACTCCCACGCCGATCGGCAGCAAGAAGCCGCCCGACTCGGCGCTCACGACAGACGATCTGCGCAACATTCGCACGCTCATCCGGTCGATGGCGCCGCCGGCTCGCGTTCCGATCGTTCCAGGCTCCGCCGAGGATCGCGGCAGGACGCTGTTTGGCGCCCTCAACTACGATGACCTGAACAACGTCAGCAATGTCGGCGATCCGCTGCAGCGGCGCGGACTCATGGCCGTCGCCGACCGGGATGCGACCAATTCCGCGGCGCCCGGCCGGCTGAACTGCGCGGGCTGCCACACGCCCATACAGATCACGGGATCCTCTCCGGCAGAGCGCAACGGCGGCGTCATGGGTCGCCACCTGAGCAACAAGCGGGCATTCCTGTTCTCGGACCTGCTCATTCACGCCATGGGCCATGGCCTGGCGAGCACGCGGTTCAATCTGGGGCCGGCGAGCGATCCGCTCAGCCTCGCCAGCTACGTCGCGGATGCGAACATCCTCCTGCCTTCGCAGTCGCCGCAGCTTGTAACCGCGCGGAACCTTGGCCTGGATCAATACGAGATAAATCCGCACTTCTTCCCGAATCACGACGGCCTGTTCGCGACGCCGGAAGACGCGACGATGATCGACCAGGGGCGCGCGAGCCCATTCACGTGGCGCACCGCGACCCTCATGGGAGTGTCGCTTACGGGTCCACCCTACCTGCATGACGCGCGCGTACTGCAGGGCCAGCCCGTGGAGAGCGCGCTCAGACAGGCGATCATTTACCATGCGCTCAGGCGGTTCGTCACGCCCGCGGAGCTGGATGCAGTCACCAGCCCGTCCGATGCGCTCCTCGATCCCCAAAGTGAGGCGTATTTGGCCGTGCGGAATTTCCTCGCGCTTCCGGATACCGGGATCAACAGCAAGGCCGACGTGATCGCGTACCTCAAGACCCTATAAGGAACCGTGAACTTATGCGCAACTCACGCATAAAATGGATCGCAGCAGGGAGCGTCGGCATACCGGCGCTCCTGATCGCGCTCGGCTGCGGCAGCGCCGGAAGTTTCGTGACAAGTCCTCAGGCGCTCGCTAAGGACGACATAGCGGCGGTGGTGCTGCCGGGCGACCCAAGCCAGGTCACCGAGGTAGAGTACCAGCCCCGGGCGACGTTCGGTCACAGCCTGACGCCGCAGGGTCTCGCGCTTGGAGCGGCCCAGGGCACGCTCACATCGGACGAGATCGCCGCGTATAACCGCGGGCTGGCCATCTTTACGGCGCCGAGGTTCGACGCCATCGACGGGCAGGGTCCATTCTTCAATCAGTTCAACTGCCTGGGCTGCCACATGACGGTGACGCCGAACGGAGTATCGACTCCAACGATGGTATCCAGGGCGCTGACCAAGGACTCCTTCCTGGTGTTCTGCAACATCGACGCCAATCCCGGAGACGGCCTGGTTCAGCCCGATTCTCTCACCGCCTTCGGCGGCCCAACCCTGCATAAGCGGTCACTCGTGGGCTACCCCGTAAAGTCCCTGCCGCCTCTTCCAACGACCGCCCTGCAGAGATCGATCGGCCTGCGGAATGCGCCGCCCTACATCGGCCTCGGGCTGCGCGAAGCCGTGCTCGACAGCGACGTTACGGCGATCAAAGACCCGGCGATCAACGGCCTTAAGGATGCGAACGGCAATCCCATCGTCGTTACGGAGAACCGGAACAGCGAGGCCGGCCAGATCGCGGGCGGCAGCAACGTAATCCGTCTCTCCCGCTTCGGCCTGCGAGCGGCGGGCCCGACGATGATCCAGTTCGCGCTCGGAAATAACCCGGCTGGCCTGAACAGCCCCTTCTCGCCCGGCCTCAACACGCCTACCCCGATCGGAAGCAAGAAGCCGCCGGACTCGGCGCTCACGGCGAACGACCTCCGCGATATCCGAACAATGCTGCGCCTCACGGCGCCGCCCGCGCGTGTCCCGATCGTGCCGGGCTCCGCCGAGGACCGGGGGCGAACCCTGTTCGGCGCGCTCAACTACGATGACCTGAACAACGTCAGCAACCTGAACGATCCGCTCCAGCGCCGCGGACTCATGGCCGTTGCCGACCGCGATGCGACAAATCCTGCCGCGCCCGGCCTACTCAACTGCGCGGGCTGCCACACGCCCATCCACATTACGGGTTCTTCTCCGGCGGAGCGAGGCGGCGGCCTGGGCGGGAGGCACCTGAGCAACAAGCGCGCTTTCCTCTTTTCGGACCTGATGATACACAGGCTGGGCCACGGCCTGGCGAGCACCCGGTTCACCCTGGGCCCGGCAAGCGATCCGCTCAGCCTGGCTAGCTATGTCGCCGACGCGAACATCCTGCTTCCCTCGCAGTCTCCGCAGCTTGTGACGGCGCAGAAGCTGGGTCTGGACCAGTACGCGGTCAACGCACGGTTCTTCCCGAACCACGATGGTAAGTTCGTAACGCCTGAAGACGCGACCATGATCAGCCAGGGGCTGGCAACTCCATTCACATGGCG
>DATGJU010000369.1:0-21279 GCA_035295045.1 Chthonomonadaceae bacterium | reverse complement strand
CCTTCTCCGCGGCGCCTTCTGCCTGCTATTCTGCGCCTTTGCGGCTTTGTGCGATGCCTCTTATTTACCGCGTGACGAGCGCCGGGATGATCTGGCGCGTCTGCGCGCCCTCGGCGGTCCGCGCGGTTACGTTGATCAGATAGCTGCCGCCGGGCAGGCCGCGGCCCTGATCGTCCTTACCGTCCCATACGAACTGGCTGACGCCGGCCGTTACCGCGCGGCCCTGCGCCAGATGCCGAACGGTCCGGCCGCCGAGCTGTATCTCGACGGTCGCCTCGGCGTCCGTCGTCGTCTCGAATGCGACGGTCATTCCCACGGCGCGCCCGAGCGGCGCGATCGCCCGCAGGTTCATGATCTGGATCAGGCTGGAGGCGTGCGGTTCCGCAATCACCTGGAATGTTCGAGCCGTTTCGTTGGCCGCCGCATGGAACGTGTAGCTGGAGGTGGAGTTCATCACGCGGTGGGCGCCGGTGCTCTGGTCCACGAGCGTCAGGCGCATTCCGCGCGGCACGGCTGCCGTGTTGGACCAGGAGATGGTGTAGTCCTGGCCGCCCTGCGGCACGTTCATCGAGAGGTTCCAGGTCGCCCGCGAGCCGGACTGCCGGATGTCGGTCAGAAAGTCGGTGACGCCGGTACCGGAGCCGTCGTTCCAGTCGGTATGCGGGAACCGGACGCTCAGCGTCGCCGCACGAGTGAACGCCGGCGGCAAGGAGACGTCGAGGGCCGGATTGAACCCGTTCGATCCGATCGCCGACTGGCCCAGCACGGCCCCGGTCGCGTGGTCGGCGCTGTCGCGCAGTGTTATCGGTACGCGCCAGGCGTTGCGATCCGGGGACTGGCCGCTTCCGGCGCTCCGGCGGAACTTGGAGGCGCGGGTCGGTGCGTTCGGGTTCACGTAGGTGAGCGTTACGCCCTCCGTCACGAGCACGCGGATGAAGTAGCCCTTCCACGGTTCCAGCATATTCTTCGGTATCGTCGGATCGGTGGTCGTAAGCACGTCGTTATAGCCGGTCGTCGACGAAAACGCGATGATGCCGGAAGCCACGAGGCCGCGCGCGGTGGCGTCGGAGAGCGAGAGCACATCCCCGCCGAGCTGCTGGAAGAACAGGTCCGACCCCGTGTTGAGGTTCGTCGACGAGTAGGGCGGGCCGATCTGGTTCCAGCCGAATTCGAGCGGGATGCTGATGTCCTGCTGCACGTCCAGGTTTTCGCCGGTAAGGTTCGGGCTGGAGTTCGTGAGCGCGAAGTTGGACCAGAAGGCATTGCCCGGCTGGTAGAGCGGCATCGACGGGTAGCGCTGGTACTTGTCGGGATTCGGCGGGACCGGGAGGTCCTGCCGATACTGGGCGAGCAGCAGCTTGGTCGGATCGGCGCCGAAGACTTTGGCGAGGTCGCCCGTGAGCGGCCGGAAGGGCAGCGAGATCATTTGCGGCCCGACCGGGAAGGTGTGCGAGAGCGTCACGATTGGGCCGGGGGCGACGATCTGGAAGATCGGCTCGACGCCGGACGCGGAGGGCGAGTCGGGCCGCATATACACGTTGCGCTGGAAGGTAAGCGCGTTTGCGGCGCCCGTGGGCGTGAAGACAAGGCGCGTGCGCGTAAAGCCGGTCGGCGTGCTGCCGGCAGCGCCGAAATCCCCCTGCGTCGGACTGAGGTTGATGTTCGTGCCATTATCGAAGCCGACGGTCAGGTTGCCTGCGTTCGCGCCGACGATGACGCCGGAGAAGTTGTTCGGCGCGGCAAGCGTGCCGGTCTCGCCGGCCGGGAAGTAGACGCGCGAGGTCTCCTTGTTCACCGGAAAGTCGATGGCCACGCGCATCTGATCCGGGGGCGTTCCGCCGATGTTGACGAAGAACGGCGCGACGGTCCCGAATCCATTGGTGATCGTGACCGTCTCGAACGACGGCAGGAAGAGCCGGTTCTGGAACGTGAAGTCCCAGTAGATCACCTGGCTGGCGCCGCTCAGGTCGGTTTCGTCGCCTGTCGAGGAGGTCTGGTAGTAGATCAGGAAGATGGCGGCGCCGCTATCGTTGTTTTGCGACGTGGATGGGAACGTCGGCTGGATGTAGGTGTAGAGCTTCGGGCCTGGCGTCACGCTGCTGTCCAGCACGTACTGCTGCTCAAACCACGTATCGAAGTCCTGGAGCTCCACCTGCGGGTCGGCCGCCTTGGCGAATCCACGCAGCCGGGTCACGTCGTTCGCCACCGTCGGGTCCGCGGCGACGGCCGCATAGTAGGCCGTGTTGAACTGCGTGAAAAAGCTGTGGTTCTCGATGTAGCACTTGAGCCACGCCGTGGAGGACATCTCGACCCGAGGGACGAGCATTCCGGAGAGCGTGGTTAGGTTGAAGTCCTGATTGCTCTTGGTCGGCGGCGTGAAGGTGTTGTTCGCGAGCGGCGGCTGATTCAGAAGATCGTACGCCGCCGTATAGAAGAAGCCGTTAGCCGGATCGAGCGAGACGCCGTTGTACGTCTGGATGTCCTGCGCGGCGATCACCGCGGCAGTGCGGGCCATGCCGATCTCCCAGGCGTCGAAGGCGATGCGGTTCGGGCCGTGGAATGCCTGCGCCATGACCTGCGCCATTGCGAGGAACTTGTCCTGGTCGTGCCCGAAGGTCGGGAAGTCGATCGTGACGTTGGCGCCGTTGATGACCAGCAGGGCGCCCAGCACTTCGTCTGCCTTACCGAGGCGCGGGTCGAGGTTCAGTACCGTGACGTTGCCGTTCCAGCTCGGATTGCCGAGGACCGCCTTCAGCTCCGGATAGAGGACGTTCACCAGGTTGGTCAGCGCCGCGGCATCCGTAACGCTCCAGGCGCCGCTCGTGCTCGGGTCGGTGGGGAACGTGAAGGTCAGCTCGTTTGGCGCGCGGCGTATGGAGGGCGGAGGCAGCACGAGTCTGCCGCCACTCCGGATGATCGCCGCATTGGCGAGCACGAGGTTCTGGCCGGCACGGATCAGCTTGTGCGCCCGGAGGAACTTCACCTCCTGCTGCAGCGATGACTGCTGCGCCTTGAGCATCGCGGCGTACTGGGCGTGCGCCGCGTTGCGCGCGCCGGCGATGTCCGCCGGGTTGGCGACATCCACGATGAGCGCGGACTGCGGCCCGTTGCTGATCGTGCGGAAATGCTGGTTCGAGATGTTCTGGTAGGCCTGCGCGGCCGCATTCGGGGCGCAGCACGCCACCGAGGCTGCGACAGCCGCGGCGCAGAGAAGCGCGCCGGCCGTGGTCCGAATCCATCGGGCCGGCCCGGCCGGTTCGGAAAGGCGAGGCCACTTTCGGGACGGGGTTTTCAAGCGGATGATCCTCCAGAGTTATGGACGCAGGGGCGAACAGAAACAAACACCCCCCGCCACACTTCCGCCCACGCCGGGCGGAGCCTTGATCTAAGGGGGTGAATTAAAATCTACTCATGCCGGCGCGCGCGAAGGTTGGGGGCGCGCACACCGACTCTATTACGGGATACGAATCCAGCCCGGACGTGGTTCCCGCGACCGCGAACCGGGCGCCAGGCAGCCGGCAATCGGGAATCGCAGAACCTGTTCCGACTGCCGATTGCCGACTGCCTGACCCCTACGGCGCCACGAACGACGAGATCGGGCTTACGCTGATGGCGGAGCCTGTGGCATCCTGCGCGAACACCGTCCAGTAGTAGGTGTGGCCGGAGACGAGCGCCGGGCCGGAGTACGTAACGGCGGTGCTCGGCGCATGGACGACCGTCGGGTCGGTCGCGGGGTTTTGATTGGCGACCGGCCAGATCGGGTTTACCACGTTCGGGTTCGTGCTATCGCCGGTGATGTCGGGGTAGCGATCGTAGACCACGATCTGGTACAGGCTCGCGCGGTTGACTGCCGACCAGGAGAATGTCGGCGTCGACGACGGCGCAGTCACGCCGCTGGCAGGCGAGGCCTGCGTGATCGGAGCGAGCGGCTCCACGGCGACGGTCTGGCCGGGATCGCTCTCGCCGGCGTTCACGTTCCCGCTCGGGAAGTTGATCGTATCGAGCCGCGCCACCGAGTAGTAGTAGGTGACGTCCGGCGTCAGGCCGGTGTCGACGTCGGCGAATCGGTCCGCCTGTGGATCGCGGAGCAGCGCGATAGAGATGAAGTTCGGCGGGTTCAGGTTGGTCGCCTGCACCACCTCGTAGCCGAACAGGTTGTTGATGTCCACGTAGTCCCAGAACAGGTCGACTTCGATCACCGACCCGGCCGGCGTGCTGCGAGTGAGGCCTGGCTTGACGGTGACGCGCGACGGCGAGGCGGCGTGCCCGGGCTTGATGCCCTTCCGCGCCAGGATCCAGGCCTTGACCGCGGCGAGGGCGTTGGTCGCGGAAACCGAGCGGTTCGGCGACGAGGGCACGGTAAATGTCGTGGCGCTCATGCCGGTGACGGCTGGCGGCGTCGCGCTGCTGCTCGAAGTGGCGAGCTGGAAGGGCTGCACGGTCGGCCCGGCGGGCGGTGCGTTGACCGCGACGTTGTTGAACGTCTGGTTCACGAAGCCCGCGAACGAGGCGGTCACCGTATATGTAGTGCCGGGCGGCAGATGCGGAATGGTGTAGGCGCCGTTCTGGTCGGTCGCCGTGCCGATCGCGCTAAGGTTGCTAAAGAACTGGCCGCCGCTCGTGCCGGTGAACGGCCCGTTGCTGACGAAGACGCGCGCGCCGCGCAGCGTGTGGCCGGAGGTGTCGGTCACCGTACCGGTTATAGCGTTCTGCGTCGCAGAAGGCGACATCACGATGTGGACGTTCGATGTGTCCGGCGAGCTGGAGAGCACCTCTACGTAGTTCTGGCCGCTCCACTGCTGGCCATTGATCGTCTTCGTAGCCTGCACGTTGCCGACGAGCGAGGCCTGGCCCGCCGGCACCGTCACGCCGGGGATCGTGTACGTTCCTTCGAGCGACGACGTGGTATTCTGCCCGTTGAATACAACGGCGGCGCCCACGATCGGGTTGCCCGCGACGTCCGTCACGGTGCCCGAGAGCAGGCTGGACGAGCCGTTCGGATTCGGTACGATGCCGCCGCCGCCGCCGTGGTGATCGCCGCCGCCGCCGCAGCCGGCGACCGCACCGCAAAGCGCAACGGCCAGAATGAACGCGCACGCGATCCGCGCAGTCCTGCGCGCCTGCCGCCGGACGAGGCCCTCCTGGTGGATTCCTGTCATGGTGTTGCTCTGTGGTTCCTGAAAAGGCATGGCTGGAATGCTCCTCCCTGACTGCAGCGCCGCGAGCGGGCAGGCATGCCTACGGGGATACGATGATATGGTCAAATCGTGACGCGGGAGGGGAGCCGAATAATCGGCCGGCGGCACTGCAGGGGCACTATTCGCCGCACCGTCTCGATTTCCTTCTTAGCCTGTGCGGATCCGTCCCGCGGCGCCGAAATGCCGGAGTTCGCCACAGCCGGCGATCGGCGCAGGGGCTAGCCGCCCGCCTCCGTCAGATCGCGGAGGCGGCGGCGGCTCGAAGGCGAGAGCGATAGGAAGCGCACGGCGAGCCGGAAGACCGCGGCGGGCTCCGCGGCGGCAAACGGCCCGCACGGCGTGGCCTGAACGACGGCGCCAAGACCGGTGATGGGGGCGTCGGCGGGCGGAGTCATCACGAAGCAGACGGGAGTTCCGGCGGGCAGCGGCCGGTCGGACACGAGGGAGCATCCGCCCATGCCGAACTCCTCGGTCCGGCCTCGGACCGGCATCCCGGACCGCAGACTCCCGCCTGCGGCTTGACTGGCCTCCGGCTCGCCCTCAGGCTCCAACGAGATCGCAAAGCTAATCGCCTGCCGTGGGTACCGGCGACGCTGTTCACGCCGGATGGAGCGCGGCTTCTGCACGAGCCAGCCCGCGATCGGGTCGTCGATCTCGCCAAGAATCCGCGCGATAAAGCTGTAAACGGCATCCTCGCCGGCGATCCGCGCGCGCAGGCGAAGCCCGGTGCGAAAATCCGCCGGTACATGCACGCGTGGCGCGCCCACGACCGTAAAGCTGTCCGGCCGGTTCTCGAGCACACGCGTGACGCACGTACCGAGCGCGCTGATAAGCTCCAGCCGCTGGCCGACGCGGGCGATCTCCATTGGCGCGCGCTGGAGCACGGCCTGCGGCGCGCGGATCGCAAGATCCACGCGCTCGACCAGCGTATCCAGGTTGAGCGGCTTGACGAGGATGTCTGTGACGTCGAGGCGCGCGATGTCCGGCTCGAGCGTAGGCCGGTCGTCGGTTGTCAGCAATACCAGAGCGGCGTTCGGGCAGAGGGCGCGGATGCGTGGGAGCAGGGCGAAGGAGTCCTGCAGGCGCATATCCCAGAGGATCGCGGAAAAGGGGCACTGCGCGGCGGCCCGGACGGCCTCCTGGCCGCTGCCGGCGCTGACCGTATCGAACACACAGCCTTTCGTAAGCCGAGCCTCGAATATCCGGCAGATGTAGGGATCTGCGTCCGCTATGAGCACGAATGGAGGGGTCTGCGGAGTCATCTGTATCCTTTGCCGGACGAACGCGCTGCGCTGCGATTGCGTCAACCAGTGTGCAACATCCGTGCCAACAGACCACGACATGCAGTTATGCGCGCGATTACGCCCTTAGAGTATCCTAAGGCGCTTGCCGACAGGGACTTACGTGGATCCGGTCACGCCGATGTGCGATGGGAGCAGGTCCAACGTCAATGTATCCGCGGTGCGCTCGGAGAGGACGACCGCCCGCTCGACGGCGTTCTCCAGCTCGCGGACGTTGCCGGGCCAGCGGTAGGCGCGCAGCCTATCCCACGCCTCCTCGTCCACGCGCTTTATCTTGCGGCCGTTCTGCTTGTTGAACTTGTCCAGGAAGTGGCCCACCAGGGTGGGGATGTCCTCCGGGCGCTCGCGGAGAGGCGGGATGAGGACGCTCACGATGTTGAGGCGGTAGTAGAGATCGGACCGGAACTTCTCGTCCGCGACCGCCTTCTCCAGGTCCTTGTTCGTCGCGGCGATCAGGCGCACGTCCACTTTGATGGATTTGGTGCCGCCGACGCGCTCGAACTCCCACTCCTGGAGAACGCGCAGCATCTTGATCTGAACCGTGGGCGGAATGTCGCCGATCTCGTCCAGGAAGATCGTCCCGCTGTCCGCCAGCTCGAACTTGCCGCGCTTCTGCCGGTCCGCCCCGGTGAAGGCGCCTTTCTCGTGCCCGAACAGCTCGCTCTCCAGCAGCGTCTCCGGCAGTGCGGCGCAGCTTACCGGCACGAACGGCTTCGCGGCGCGCGGACTGTTGTAGTGGAGCGCGCGGGCGATCAGCTCCTTGCCGGTTCCGCTCTCGCCGCGAATCAGCACTGTGGCGCGGCTTTCGGCGGCGCGCTCCACGACTTTGTAGACGTCCTGCATCTTGCCGCTGACGCAGTCGAGCGAATCCAGCCTCACGGTGGAGGCGAGCTGCTGCTTCAGCTCCTGGTTCTCGGCCAGCAGCGCGCGGTGCTCCAGCGCGCGCTTTACCACGGCGCGCACTTCGTCGATGTCGAACGGCTTGGTAAGGTAGTTGAAGGCGCCAAGCCGCATCGCCTCGACCGCCGACTTGATGGAGCCGTACGCGGTGATAATGACCGCGCTGCACTGCGGGTGGACCTGCTTCACCTTCTGCAGCAGGTCGACGCCGTTGCTGTCCGGCATGATCAGGTCCGTGAGCAGTAGGTCGATCTCGTTGGCGGAGGCGAGATCGAGCGCCTTCTTCCCGTTCTCTGCGACGAGGACGGTGTATCCCTCCTTGGTGAACATCGCCTCCAGCACGCGCCGGATGTTCGGTTCGTCGTCGGCGATCAGGATCGTGTGCGAGTTTGCAGGTCTGGTGGACATTGGGTGGTCGGTATCTGGTGTTGGGTGTTGGATGTTGGGTGATTGGTGTTGGGTGTTGGGTGTTGGGTGGGGACCGAAGACCCAACATCCAATACCCAAGACCCTTCCCCCTAGTTATCCGGGAACGGTCCGACGGGATGGGACGTGATCAGCGGCGCGCCCTCGGCGTCCGGCCTCGCGAGATCGTGGCGCGCATCGATCGGCAGGTAGACGCTGAAGCAGGTTCCCTCGCGCATGCGGCTCTCGACCTCCACCCGGCCGCCGTGCTGGTTGACGATCTTCTGGACGATGGCGAGGCCCAGCCCGGTTCCCTTCGGCCTCGTGGTGACGAACGGCCTAAAGATACGCTCGATGTCCTCGTCGCGGATGCCGCCGCCCTCGTCGCGGAATCGGACGACAACCGCCTGCTCGTCCGGAACGCGGCCCGCCGTGATCGTGAGTGGCCCGCCGTCGGGCATCGATTGTGCGGCGTTCATGGCGATATTGCGTACCACCTGGCCGAGCTGCGTCGGGTCGGCGCTGAGCGGCGGCAGGTCCGACTCCAGGCAGAGGCGGACATCCACCCGGTTCTCGCTCATGAACGCGGCCAGCGACTGTATCGCGGAGGTCAGCAGCTCCTCGAGCCGGACCGACCGCCGGTCCAGCGACTTCGTGCGCGCGAAGTCGAGCATCTCGCTCGTCAATCGGCTCAGGCCGTCGACCTCGGCGACGATGATGTCCGGCCACTCCGTCGAGGCGCTCTGGGCCTGCATGTCCAGCCGGATGATCTGCGCGGCGCCCTTGATGGGCGAAAGCGCGTTGCGAACCTCGTGCGCCATCTTGGCGGCGAGCTGGCCGATGTCGGCGAGGCGCCGCATCCGGTCCATCTCGGCCTCCATCTGCTCTTCCTTGGTCACGTCCTCGAACGTAAGCACGACGCCTGCCCGCTCCTGATGGTAGTCCACCAGCCGCGCCAGATGGAGGTCGATCGTCATCGGCAGGCGGCCGCCCGGATGGAGCGTCCACTTGGCGCGGTACTCGCGCAGGCCGGTCTCCTGAACGCGCGCGACCATGTCCAGCAGGGCGTCGCGCTCCGGCGGCGGGAGGCCGATCCGCATGATGACGCCGGTGAGCTGCGCCCCGCGCAGGAGATCCGCCGAGATGCCGAGAGTGGTCTCCGCCGCGCGGTTCCAGCGGGTGACCACGCCGTGCGCGTCCGTCGAGAGGATGCACGCGCCGATCGACTGCAGGATGTTCTCGGACTCGCTGTTGAGGCGGTAGATGTTGTGCAGGTTCTCCTGCGTGGTGTCGTAGAGTCGCGCGTTTTCGATGGCGATTCCGGCCTGGTTGACGAATGCGGAGAGCAGGCTCACCTGGTCGTCCGGGATCGGCCGGCGGGTGCCGCGGTTGTCCGCGACGACGACGCCGAGACACCGGTTCTTGCTGTCCAGCAGCGGGACCGCGACGAAGGCGGCGACACCGAGCGATCGCGCGAAGCCGCGGCGCTGGCGGTAGGCGCGGTCCGCCTCGGGGTCGGCGGGAGGCGCTTCGACGCCGTCGAAGCGGACGATCTGCTTCGTCTTCGCCGCCATGCCGAGTGCGCCCTCGCCCTCGCGAACGGGATTGCGCTGTGACGTGTCCGAGTAGCCGCGCCACATGCGCGGCGTAAAGAGGCGCCGGTTAGAGTCGCGCAGGTAGAGGCAGCAGCGATCGAAGCCGACGATCTGGCAAATGTCCTCCGCAACCCGCCTCAGCAGCTCGTCAAGGTCGAGCGTGGAGATCAGCGCGCGGGAGAGGTCGGATATCTTGAGCAGCTCGGCGGCGCGGCGCTCGAGGTTGTCGTAGAGCTGCTTATTCGTCAGCGCGAGCGCGGCCTGAGTGGCGAAAACGGAGAAGACCTTCAGGTCGATATCGTCGAAATCGCGCGCCGGCCGGCGGCGGCGGATCGCCAGTACGCCGAGCACGCGGCCCTCCGGGTCCTTCATCGGCACCAGCATCGAGGAGCTGATATCGGGGCGCAGTGGAACGCCGACCAGTCGCGGGTCGCGTATGTCGCCGACGATCAGCATAGGCTGCTCGGTGAGCGCGACGCGGCCGGCGATCCCCTCGCCGATAGCCTGCTCGTGCTCGATGGCCGAGTCCGGCAGGCCGGTACTGGCCGCGACCCGGAGGCTCCGCGTCTTCTCCTGGACGACCATAAGCGAGCAGGCCTGCGCCGCCATGAGCGAGGCCGCGCGCTCGGTGATGAGCTGCAGCAGGCTGGCGTGCTCGATCTGGTCGATGGCCTGGCCGATCTCGTAAATGGCGGCCACTTCGCTGATCTTCTGCTCCGCCCTCCGATCGGCATCGTCCGCGCGGCGGGCCAGCGCCTCCTGCTCCAGCCGCAGCGAGAGCAGCAGCGCAGCGCTTTGGAGCAGAGGTTCCACGTTCGTGGTACGACCGTCGCACGCGACGGGAAGCGCCGCCAGCAGCCTGCCAGGAGACTGGCCCTCCACGCTTACCGGCGCGCTTAAGACGGTGGAGAGCGTCGTGGCGGATCGAGGCTCGGGCGGGCGATCGATCAGCGCCGCGATATCGCCGTAGGGCTGCAGTCGCGTCACGGAGTCGGCGGTAATCTCCAGCGCCAGCGCAGTCGCGCCCGCGCCCTCTCGCAGCGTAGTGAAAAGCGCATCCAGCGCGTCGCCGCTGGTGGCTGCAAGGCTCACGGCGCGAACGACGGCGTGGCAGAGCGCGGCCGGGTCGGCAGGCTCCGTGGTGCTAATTATCAGGCGCGTTGCTTGTGACATGGCGGTTGCGGTTAGGATACCTTATCGGCACGGCCGCCTGCTCCGGCGGGGCGGGCCTCCGCGGCCAACTCCGGTAGGGCAGGCCTCCGCGGCCGACTCCGGTAACGCGGCCCTCGCCGCCCGTCAGCCACTGGGAAGGACGCCCGCGCTGCCGTTTCTGCCGTCAGGGCTCCCGTTACGCGGCTTTCTGCGGGCAGAGACGCCCGCGCCACGGAGCCTGCACCCGCTGCGGCGAGCCACCGCGCCCGCATACGGTGCGGCGGGTCTCTGCACCCGCCGAATCCAACAGCCCGCCCGGGGCCGGCGGGCCTGCCGGAAGCGCCACGCCGACTGCCGGGATCGTGGCTTGTTGCGTAGTAGACAAATTAGTAGACGGAGCCGGGGGACGGCGGGCCGCAGGTCTTGATTTTTGTCTACGCAAATGGTATAATTTAGTACGCGCAAACGCGGTTTTGGAGAGAAATTGATACTTCTTGTCGATTATCAGTCACGCCGCGATGACGTGTATGAATCTCCCCGCCAGTTGACCCCGCCCGTCTGTTCATCCTCCCTGCTGGGACGCGTGCGGCAGGCGCGCATCGGCGCGGATTTTCGTGTATGGAGGTTTGCACTAAATGGCAGCTAGCAAGAAGCCCTCGAACGCCAAAATGACCAGAGAGGAGCAGGAGGCGCAGGAGAAGCTGATCGAGAAGGAAGAGGTGCGCTCCGACGCCGACCGGCAGAAAGAGGCCGCGCTTCAGGAGAACATCGGGCAGATCGGGCACGTTTCGACGGCGTATGGGGCAGATCAGATCCAGGTGCTCGAGGGACTGTCCGCGGTTCGGCTGCGGCCGTCGATGTACATCGGCTCGACCGACTCCAAAGGGCTGCACCACCTCTTTGTCGAAGTCAGCGACAACGCGATCGACGAGGCAATGGCGGGCCACTGCGATCGAATCGACGTCACGCTTCATGCCGACGATAGCATCTCCGTTCGAGATAACGGCCGCGGAATCCCCGTCGCAATCAACCAGAAGTACAATATGCCTGCCGTCGAAGTTGCGCTTACGAAACTGCACGCCGGAGGCAAGTTCGACAGCGGCGCCTACAAGGTCTCGGGCGGCCTGCACGGCGTCGGCGTCTCCTGCGTGAACGCGACCTCGGACTGGCTGGAGGTCGTCGTCTGGCGCAACGGCGCGGTTCACAAGATCGGGTTCGAGCGGGGCGACACTACCAAGCCGCTCAAGGTGATCGGAAAGGCAAAGGCGACCGAGCACGGCACCCTGGTGCGCTGGCATGCCGACCCCGAGATTTTCAGCACGACCAGCCCGGACGCAGAGCGGATCGAGCGCCGGCTTCGAGAACTCGCGTACCTGAACAAGGGCGTCACCCTGTCATTCCGTAACGAGCGAGACCTGGTGACAGAGATGCCGACCGTTGCGGACGAGGAGGACGCGGTAGGGACGCTGGAAGCCAGAACCCTCGAGCCGGAGACCAAGGTCTTCCACTATCCCAAGGGCCTTATCGAGTACGTCGAGCACCTGAACGAGACCAAGGACGCGCTGCATAAGCCGATCTACTTCAGCGGGGTTCGTGAGGTGCGCGCCGGTGAACTGCCCGTTAGCGCCGAGCTGGCGATGCAGTACAACCTGAGCTACCAGGAGACCATCCTCAGCTTCGCAAATAACATCAACACTCCCGATGGCGGAACGCACCTTTCCGGCTTCAAGACGGCCCTTACGCGTGTACTGAACAACTATGCGCGCAAGAACAACCTTATCAAGGAGAAGGAGGCGAGCTTCACGGGCGACGACGTGCGCGAAGGCTTGACCTGCGTGATCTCCGTGAAGCTGCACGATCCCAAGTTCGAGTCGCAGACAAAGGTGAAACTGGCCAACAACGAGGTGGAGGGCGTCGTCAACAGCATCGTGGGCGAGAAGCTGAGCGAATTCCTTGAGGAGAACCCCGCCGTCGCGCGGAAGGTGATCGACAAGGCGCTCACCTCGCAGCGGGCCCGAGACGCCGCGCGCAAGGCGGCCGAGCTGGTGAAGCGCCAGAGCGCGCTGGAGTCCAACTCGCTGCCGGGCAAGCTGGCCGACTGCTCCGAGCGCGACCCGAAGCGGTGCGAGCTGTTCCTCGTGGAGGGCGACTCGGCAGGCGGGCCGGCAAAGCAGGGCCGCGACCGGCGCACGCAGGCGATCCTCCCGCTCCGCGGCAAAATCCTGAACGCCGGCAAGACCCGCGTGGACAAGGTGCTGGAGAACGAGGAGATCCGCGCGATGATCACGGCGCTCGGCACCGGCATCTCCTACGGCACCGACAGCGAGGACGACGAAGAGGAAGAGGTCGAGTCGGACGGCTACGCGAGCGCGCCGAGCAGTGGAAACGGCAACGGGAACGGCGCCAGCAAGTCGGCGTACGATCTCTCCAAGCTGCGGTACGACAAGATCATCATCATGACCGACGCCGACGTGGACGGCGACCACATCCGCACGCTGCTGCTCACCTTCTTCTGGCACTACATGCGGCCGCTTATCCAGGAGGGCCACGTCTATGTGGCGCAGCCGCCGCTCTTCCGCGTCAAGGTCGGAAAGAACGACCAGTACTATGCCAAGAACGAGGAGGAGCGCGACGTCATCCTGAAGCGCGTTCGGACGAAGAAGGACGTGATCGTGACGCGATTCAAAGGCCTGGGTGAGATGAACGCCATCGACCTCGCGGAGACGACGATGGACCAGGGCAAGCGCCGGCTTGCGCAAATCCAGATCGACCCGGAGAACCTGCCTGCCGCCATCGAGATGTTCGACATCTTCATGAGCGAGAAGGTCGAGCCGCGCCGCGACTTCATCGTCGCCCACGCCAAGGAAGTCACCGACGTGGACTGGCACGGGTAAACCTCGCGGCAGCGGAAGATTTACGGATTAGAATCACCCCCACGAGGCGCCGCCGTACTGCCATTCGGAATCGCGTGCATGCGGCTGCCGCCGTTCGCCGAGCCGGCGGAGAAGAACCATGCGACGTACGCGAAGCCGGCCGCCGCGATCAGACCCAGGACCGCCAGCGCGGCGATGCG
The DNA here is from genome assembly GCA_035295045.1 of Chthonomonadaceae bacterium. Lineage (GTDB taxonomy): Bacteria > Armatimonadota > Chthonomonadetes > Chthonomonadales > Chthonomonadaceae > DATGJU01. Next base: position 7,655 of record DATGJU010000369.1, on the reverse strand, counting down.
CTGGGCGGGCCGCAAGCCGCCCAGCGCGGACGCGGCAAGCAGGGCCGCGAGCACCGTCGCAATCGGCGAATAGCGGGCCAGGAAGATGATCGCGTACCCGTCCCGGAACAGTATGTGGTTCAGCACGAGCAGCAGGAGCGTTAGGAACGCCGCGCCGACGAACCGAAGCTCGCGCCGCCGGCAGCAGATCCAGCCCACGGCGAGGACGACGATCCACCCCACCACGATCATGTCGACGTGTGCGTACTTGATCGGCTCCATGAGCCAGTAGGGCGTTACGAGGCCGATCGCGAACTCCGCCGTGCCGATGCCGATGAAGAGCGCCGCGCCCAGTGGATCGATCGTCAGCGCCATGAGGCCGCCGCTGAACGCCGGCCGCTGGATCGGCGACGGCACGTAAGATCCGTACATACGCTGCATGAGTAGGCCCCACGGGAGCCAGAGCGCAATCGCGCCTACGAGCAGCGCCCCGGCGCGCAGCAGGCCGGCGCGACGCTGGTTCCTGGTTCCTGGTTCCTGGTTCCTGGTCACGCGCGGCGCCGGCGGGGCCTGCGCCAGGATCACGGCCGCGCTCACCACTCCGGCGATGGCCGTGAGCTTGGTCAGCAGCGCCAGACCGCCGAATGCTGCCGCGGCGAGCAGCCACCTCATTTCGTGGCTTGTGGCTTGTGGCTTGTGGCTTGAGGCTTGTCGCTCGTCTGCCCCTGCGGCCTCAGATTGCCGATTGCCGGCGGCCGATTGCCCCGTGTCCCCCGACTGCCTTGCCTTGAGCGCTGCCCAGACGCAGGCGACGGCGAAGGCCATGGCCCAGGCCTCGTTGTTCACCATGGAGGAGACGTAGACCACGGTGGGATGGACGGCCACGATCCAGGCCGCGAGGCCGGCCCGGTCGGGCGGCAGCAGCATGCGCGCCACGCGGTCGATCAGAACGATGGTCGCCAGGAGACCGGCGATGCTGAGCAGCCGCATGAGGTAGAGCACGGCTTCGGTGTTACCGCCGGCGCCGAGATACAGCGGCGCGCCGAGAATGTAGAAGAGCGGCGGGTGCTGCGCCTGCCACGTCGTGCCCGTCGCGATGTTGGCGAACTCGCCGTTCGGCATGACAGGCAGATGGCCGTGCGCAAGCGCCGCGACATACGCGACGTGCGCCATCTCGTCCGGGCCGGAGTAGGCCGGCAGCACGATCGCGCACGCGAGCGCGAGCGCCAGCGCGACGGCGAGCGGGCGCCACGGAAGCCGCGCGCGGTCAACGGCCGCCTCGCGAACCGCAGGCGCGGTTCCATCGCTCACCGCCATCGCGGTCTCGCGAACCTCATGGTTTGGGCATCTTCCCCGTCTCGCCGACGAGCACGAAGGGCGCCCAGTAGTAGGGCGCGGACCAGCCGAGGTCCTCCCGCTTCGCGATCTCGGCCATCGCCAGCCGCAACGCCTCGTCCCGCTCCTTGCCGGCGATCAGATTGCTGTGGAACGCCGTCATCAGCGCGGCTGTGCTCGCGTCGGCAACCTTCCACTGGCTCGCCACGATGCTCTTCGCGCCGGCGTACTGCAGGGAGCGGGTCAGGCCGACGAGTCCTTCCGCGGTCTCGTTCCTTCCGCGGCCGGTCTCGCAGGCGGAGAGCACGACCAGATCCGCTTTCAGCCGCAAGTTCCAGATTTCCCACGCCTGCAGCGTGCCGTCGTTGTCGTATTGCCCTGCCGGCGGCGGCGTTTCCGGCACCGCGAGCAGCACGCCGCTGAATTGCGGCGCGTAGGGATTGAGGAAGCCGTGGCTCGCCAGGTGCAGGACGCGCGCGTCGGGCGCGTGCAGCCGGAACCAGGACTCGGTCGGCTCGGCGCCCGTGTGGGCGACGGTGTGGTAGAGCGCGGCAACGCTCCGCGCCTCCGCTTCGGCAAACGGAAGCTGGCTTGGCGCGCTCCCGTCACGTGTCATCATGCGGAGCTCGCCAGCGCGGAGGGCGGCCGGCCTCTCCGCGCCGGAATCGGGGGTGGCCGCCTCCGTCGCGAGCGCCGCCGCTGCCTCCGTTCCGACCTTCCGGTCCCCTCGGTGTTTCGCATCGTAGACCGGGTCGCCGATCACGAGCGCCCCCTTTCCCGCAGCTCCTCGCGCGGGGCCGGTCGTCGACAGAACTGTGAGCGATTGCGCGTACGAGATGGGTTTCCGCAGGCCGAGGTAGTCGGGCGGCCCGGCCGGGTTGGTAATGAGCGCGGCGAACGGAAGGTCCCACAGGAAGCCGTCCGGGGAGATGATCAGCCGTTTTGCTTTCTCGATCTCGGACCGCACCCTGGGCGGGAACAGTTTCTGGTACTGGTCCCTGAGCGCCGCGCGCAGGTCGGCCGCAGTCGCCGTCCCTCCGGGCCCGACGAACTTCGCGCCCCGCGCCTTCGCGCCGCCCGCCAGCGCCTGCCGAATCAGCGCGAGCTCCCGCTGCAGGTCCGCGGGCTTCGCGGCGAGAAGAGATCCGTCTGCGCCATCCCGCGTAGCGGCGAACAGGGCGACCCCTCCTTCGCCGACGAGGAATTCGAGGAACAACGTGCCTGGCGCGAGTTGTTTCCGCGCCTGGATCGGATCGATCGCGGGAGGCAGGAGAGCCTCGTTGGCGCGCCGGACGGCCGCCCATCGCGTGTCCATCTCCTCTCGGGTGCGCGCCTCCTCGAGTTTAGCGGCCTCGAACCTCTGCCGAGCCTCAGCCGCTTCGCCGGCGGCGCCCCCCTTGCCCTGGTCATCCCGATCCGCGGTGGCCCTCTCCAGCGTGGATAGCGCCAGCTCGACGCTCTTGAAGGCGGCGTCGTGTGCCGACACGGCCGCCTGGTACGGCTTCCACAGGGCGGCCGGCGTGACGCGCTCCGTAATTCCGCGGCCAGCGATCGACTGGGCTAGCGCCTGGGCGCGCCCCTGCTCCAGCGTCACAAAGGCCGGCTCCAGCTTGCCCAACGCAAGTTGGACCCCCACGAGGTCCGCGGCGTACAGCGCCTTCGCGCTCCCGAACTCCTGCCGTCCGAAGTCGCCTGCGACGGTCTTGCCCTGCTTGCGAACGATCTGCCAGGCCCGCTGCAGCCGCCGCTCGGCCTCGCCGGGATTGGGGCGCGCCGCCGCGATAAGCCCGAGGTTGTAAAGGGACTGCGCCACGTCGAGTGAGTCCGGCGCGATGCGCTCCGCAATGTCGAGGGCGCGCGCGTGGAGCGATTCCGCCTCGTCGAGGCGGTTTCGCGCCAGCGCGACGTTGCCGAGGTTGCCGAGGCATCCCGCGAATGCGAGCGAATCGGGCGCGATTCGCTCCCGGATGGAGAGGGCTTTCCGATAGTAAGTTTCGGCCTCGTCCAGGTGGCCGGCGGCGCGCGCGATCGTACCCATGTTGTTGAGACTGATCGCATCCGCGAGCGATCCGGGCGAGAACCGTTCCACGATCTCAATGTCGCGCTTGTAGAAGGCCGCCGCTTTATCCAGATTGCCGCGCTGATATGCAACCACTCCAAGGTTCGCAAAGCTCGCCGACAGCGCCGGCGAATTCGGCGCAATCCGCTCGCGAATCGCCAGGCCCAGCCTGTGGCACGCCTCCGCTTCGTCGAACTTGCCCCGGTCGCAAGCCGCGGCGCCCAGGTTGTCGTAGGTCTTGGCGATCTCGAGAGACTGCGGGGCCAGGCGCTGCTGGATCGACAGGGCGTCCGCGTACAGCGACTCGGCTTCGTCCAGCATGCCGCGCTCGATGGCGATGCGGCCAAGGTTAATGTCGCTTCCCGCGCAGTCCAGGGACCCGGGCGCAAGGCGCTTGCGAATGGCATATGCCCGCTTGAAATAGCCCTCCGCCTCGTCCACGCGGCCATAATCGCACGCGGCATTGCCCATGTCGTCGAGAACCGTGGCCGCCCCGAGAGTGTTCGGGGCGATGCGTTCGTATAGGCTGAGGGCGCGCCCGAACAGCTCGGCTGCCGAATCCAGCCTGCCGCGAGCGGCGGCAATGCTCCCCAACGAGATGAGACTGTCGGCAAAGCGGGTAGAGTCCGGCGCCAGCCGCTCGCGAATTGCGTAGGCGCGCTTATAGTAGTCTTCGGCCTCCTCCAGCTTTCCGAATTCGCGCGCGACGCTCCCTGCGTTCGTGAGAGCCGCCGCGAGGGCAAGAGAATCGGGCGCCAGGCGTTCGTAGATTGCCAGCGATCTTGCAAACGCGTCCGCCGCGTCGCTCAGTCTGCCGCGGTCGCCTGCGAGGTCCCCAAGGCTCAGCAGGCTGTTCGCGACGTACAGCGAGTCGGGTGCGATACGCTCGCGTATGTTAAGCGCGCGGGCGTAGTAGCCGGCCGCCTCGTCCATCCGACCGCGAGCCCTTGCGGCGAGGCCGAGATTGTTCAGCGTCCCGGCCAGGTCGAGGGAATAGGGTGCAAGCCGCTCCTCCAGGTCGAGCGCTTTCTTGAAGTCCCGCTCCGCCTCATCCAGCCTGCCGCGCGCCCACTCCGCTCCGGCGGCATTTCCGAGGCTCTTCGCGAAGTCCAGCGAGTTGGGCGCCGCCTGCTCCAGGATGGCAGCCGCCCGCCGGTAATCGGTCTCCGCCTCCTCGAGCCTGTCCAGGTCGGCGGCGACGTTTCCAAGGTTTTGCAGGCAGGCGGCCAGGTCACGTGAGTTCGGCTCGAGCCGCTCGAAGATCGCCATCGCGCGCAGGTCGTGCGCCTCCGCATCCGCCAGCCTGCCCTGCGTCCACTCCGCGCTGCCGGCGTTACCCAGCGCGCCCGCGAGGTCGAGCGAGTCGGGCGCATCCCGCTCCAGGATCGCAAGCGCGCGGCGGTGCAGCGCCTCCGCCTCGGTCGATCTGCCCCGCCGGTCTGCGTCGATGCCCTCGGTCTTGAGGATCGCAGCCTCCAGCAGCGAGTCGTCTGCCGCCTCCGCGGCCTTAAGCACGGCGCCCTCGATCTCTGCCTCGTCCCGGGAGCCGGCCGGCTGTTGCAGGTAGACCTGGAGCCAGAGCCACGCGCTCGCGCGGAAGTCGCCGTCGAGCGCAGCCGCCTTCGCGGCAGCCCGCAGCTTCGTCGCGACGTCGGCGTCCGTCGGCTGGCCGATCGCCTGCCGGAACAGCTCCTGCGCGTTGGATGAGAGGGGCGGCCGGGCCGTAACGCCGAGGGTTTCGGCCGATGGCGCGGTCAGGGTCAGCGTCTGCGACTCCCTGCGAGCCGTCAGAACGACACGCGGCTTCCTGGCCCAGCGAGCCCTGTCCCAGACCGGCTGCACGGTCGAAGTGAAGCGAACGGGCGCGCCGTCCAGGGTGAGGAGCAGGTCGCCGGGACGCAGGCCCGCCTTATCGGCCGCGGAGCCCTTCGCCACCGACGTTACGACGATCCCGGGCGGATATCGCTCTTCATGCGCCTGCTGTCCGGCGGCCGGCAGCGCGGCCGGCGCCAGCAGGATAAGAAGGCTGCAGACAGACTTCAGACGCCCGATCACCAGAATCTCCATTTCGGCTTCGTCGGAGGCTGCGGCTGCGGTCCATCGGGCGCGGCGGGCTCGCGCAGCCAGAACTCCGCGGACCGTACTACGTCCCGATAGAGCGCGGGTACGCTCGTCGTCTCAGGAAGCTCCGCGTACTCCGCCTCGATCGTATAGCCGATGAGCACGAGGGCGCTCCAGACTTCAGGAATATCTAATCGCACCAGTACGTTTTTGTGCGTGGATTGCTTCACGATGCCTCCGGGACGTCGCCCGCCGAATGCACCGAGAATTACATCAATCCCATGGAGATTCCTCTGAGTCGGGCGCATTCCGCCGGTTGAAGACCGCGCGCCGCGCCGCTCGGCGTCTGTGGCCCCGCTGTCGCTACCCTACGCCCTAAGCCGCCGAACCTGCCATCAAAATGTGTGAGCACCTTGGGGAGGACAGCGACGCCGGCGGCACGGGCGCTTAAGACCGGGCAGCGGAACGCCCACCGAGGGCGGCGACGGACAAAATGGGGAATATGCCACGCCAATCGTATGACTGGTGCAATCGCCTACGGCGTCGAGCGCGTAGGAGGCAATGAAGGCGTTCGTGCCCGTGCGCGTCTCGCTCGCGGGGCAATCATCCTACACGAACCTCCGGCCACCGATCTAACTGTCCATTATAGACAGCATTCGGCGGGCCCTGCCCGCTCAATGCCTCGGCACGGGTTGATGTACACGCGGCTGGCCGGGAAGTCCACGACAAACACGAGTTGACCGAGTGCGTCGTATCCGACGTGGGGTCCGTAGCGCGGGTAGTCCTTGTCTGGAAACACGACGCCCAGATTAGACAATGTTGTGCATCCGATGTTGATCGATGAAAGGGTTGCGAAGTTCATGGTCAATGGGCCGTAAATGGTGTATACCGTGCGATCATGCTCGGTCGCCTCGAGATGAAGGCTATTGGCGTCCGCCGCCGCGATAACTGTGCGGTTGGTGCCGGTGTCCAGAACGATGCTGCATTCAAGGGCATTGTTAAGGCGGATAGGGACGTAAACATGGCCGGGACGCCATGCTTGGAACGGTGGTACTCGCTCGGCGCCTGACATGCCGATCCGCTTTAGGCCGGTCGTGTCAAGGTTGCCTGGGTACTGAAACGTTACGCGTCTGGCAGGTCCATCGAAGAGAATGGCAAATTGCGACATCGAGGGGTCGCCTAGGATTCCGTCGGCCTTTATGCCGGCGAGCTTCGCGAGTTCGGCGTCCGGCAGCACTACCACCGGGACCGTGACCGGTATGCCACCAATATTCAACGTAATCGTTGCTCCGACGCACCGCTTTCCCGCCAGTGTCGCGGGCTTGTCGTCGTCTGCCGTCAGCGGTTTGAGCACAAGGTGAAGCTGACGCGCGAGGCTGTAAGAAATGATGTCTAGCGAAGATCCTGTATCCACAACGAACGTGCCGGATGCGGTTCCGCCGAGCCCGATGCGAATGGCCGGCAGGTTCGCTCCGATCGACTCATAGGGGATCGTCGCCTTGTATTGCTGCCCGGAAGCGTGCGCAGCGATAAATAGTGTAACAAGCAACGGGAGTACCGTGGTGTACCGCGACCACTTCATCATATCTCTCCAGGGCGCTTGCGGCCATTGACTTTACGGGACAGGCTGTATCCGCATTCGTGAACATCCATTCACGAGCGCGGATACGGTTCCTCACCTTCGTGTCGCTCCGAATTAGAAAGGTCTGGGATCCAGAAGGTCTGGCAACCGCTTTGGTTTCCCAATTCCAGTCCAAACTCCGCCACCGATGGTACCGTCGGAGTTTCCACCGGCACCGATAACAATCGCTATTCGGTCGCCAGTCGGACGGGTGATCGGGAATGTGTAACCAACGCCGTAATTGCCGGTGCCTGGGTCAGCGCCGATCGCTCGGTTACCGCCGCCTACCTTAATTCTACCGACGGCGCCTGGGGGCTTCGGCATACCTGGAATTGAAGGACTCGCACCGCCATCTCCTCCTGCAGGGCGCTGCGGGATGGCCATCAGTCTTCCAACCAACGTGGCATACGGATCATCGTCGTGTCCAGTCTGTCACGGACCGGGCTATACTGTACCAGCCTGCGCCGGGGGGAGTGTACCAGGGTGCGCCGCCCGGTATGTACCACCTGCGCCGCCCGATATGTACCAGGGTGCGCCGGGCGCTATGTACCAGCCGCGCCTGACGGTATGTACCACCGAGCGGATTGAGTTCGTTGCCAT
>DATGJU010000368.1:0-10353 GCA_035295045.1 Chthonomonadaceae bacterium | reverse complement strand
GGGCCGCGAGGCTGGCGACGTTGATCGCGCTTGCGCCGGCGAACCGCGGTCGCCCGCTTCGCTGCCAGACTTATAGCGAGGCGTACAGACACCGGAGGGACGCCGAAGGGAGCCGGGTATGCTTCGCCAGCCGTGGCGGATTGAGCTACTGAACGGAATCCGAGCCTTTCAAGACAAGAGCGAGGTCAATCGGTTCCGCACGCAGAAGACGGCCCTCCTGCCGGTGTACCCCGCCTATCACGCGCTGCGCCGGATACCTCGTGAGGAGGTTGCCGGCGTAGTGTGGCCTGAAGGCGACGCCATCACGTTCAGACCGACGGCAGTTGCAGTCGATGCGCTGGCATCACCGCACGTATACATCACGGGAATCGAATCGATGGTCGGGCGCGCCCCGGGCGCGCCCGACCACATACGGACCACCGAGGCCTCCGGTCGCAACGTGCGGGAGGCCTCACTTTGCATGGTCCCGGAGCGGGCTTTGGGTGCGCGAGAGCCTGGCCACGTACAGGTCCACCGCTTGAAAGGTAGACTAACCAGGCGGCTGCTTCTCAGAAGATTCTCAGTCCGGGGCCGTCCGCGACATCGTCACAGTTATGCGAGCCGAGCGTCTTCGCCGCAATCCCGATCCGATAGGAGCGCCTTTCTCCGTGCCAGTCCGGCTTGCCGTGCCGACAATCTCCGCGCCGCTCGCGATCGCGCTACTCGCCTGCGGGCTGGCTTGCTCCGGCCAGACGTGCGTTCAGGATGTCCGGCCCCCATCGTGCCAGTCCGCTGCCGACACCGGCGCGCGGCGCATGGCCAGCGGATGCAGCGCGCCGCCGGCCGAGAGTCCGCCTGCCGAGCCTGCCTCCTCCCGGCCGGACCAGGCTGCCCCGCCTTCGACCGCACCGCGCTCGCTAAGCCTGCAGGCGGCGCTGGAGCTCGCGCGCCAGCGGAGCTTTGTGCTACGGCAGTTCGATGCGCGCGTGGTGGGGGCCTCTTCGCGGCTTTCGGGCGCCGGGGCGCTGCCCAACCCTCAGGCTAACTTCGGCGGCCACGCCGGAAAGGACGCCGGCAGCGACGACGAGGACTACATTCTATCGCAGACGATCGAGCTTGGGGACAAGCGCCGGCAGCGAGTTCGCGGCGCGGCGGCGGACAAGGAGGCGGCCCAATTCGATCGCGAGGAGGCGCTCGCGGATCTGGCCTACGCCGTCAAGTCGGCCTACTTCGAGGCCGCCCGAGCGGATGCGGCCCTGAAGCTGGCCCAGGCTGCCGCGGAGAACGCGAAGAAGTTCGCGGACGCGGCGCAAATCCAGTTCACGGCCGGCGACGTCCCCCGTACGCAGGTGATGCGCAGCCGGGTCGAGCAGAGCCGGGCCGACCAGGCGCTCGCAGCCGCGACCGCCGAGCGGGCAAACCGCTTCGCGACGCTCGCCAGCCTCCTTCACCTCATGCCGGACGAGCCTCTCGCCCTGGCCGACCCGCTCGGATTCGCACCGGCCACGCTCGACCTGGGCGCTCTTCGCGCCCTCGCCGCAGCCAATCGGCCCGATCTACGCTCGGCAGACCGCGCCCGCGCCAGCCGGATTGCCGCACTGCACGCCGTCCGCGCGCAGACCCAGCCGGACCTGGTCGTTGAGGCCCGCCACTCCTACATCGACCCAACGGTCGGCGGCAACACGCTGCGCGCCGGCTTCGTTTTCCCGCTTATCGATTTCGGACGCATTCGCGCAGACGCCGCGAGCGCCCGGGCCGCGGTCGCGGAGCAGGAGGCCGTGATCGCGGAGACGCGTCGGACGGCGCTCCTGGAGGTCGACACGGCCTACCGGAATCTGGCCGCCGCGCGCGCCGCGGTCGAGGCATTCCAGGCGGATCGGCTCGCGACCTCGAAGGAGCTGGTCGACCTGGCGCAGCTCGGCTACAGCCGGGGCGCAAACACATTCCTGGAGCTACTCGACGCGCAGCAGGTCTACCGCAGCGAGCAGACCGACTATGCGCGCGCCCTGGCGGACTACAACATTGCGCTCGCCGCCCTCGAGCGCGCGGTGGGAGGGCGGCTGCCATGAGGAGAGCGCGGCGGGGAGCGGCGGGTATTTGGCGTTGGGTGTTGGGTGTTTGGCGTTCGGGTGTTCGGGCATTCAGGTCTTCCGGTGGTCGGGTGGTCGGGTGTTCGGGTATTCGGGTATTCGGGTATTCCGGTGTTCCGGTGTTCGGGCAGGGAAATGTGTCTGGGGCGGCGCTTCGGGCGCGGGCCGGAGTGTTCGTTGTGATCGGCGCGCTCGCGGGCGTGATGCTTGGCGGGTGCAGGAAGCCGGCGGCGCCGGCCGCCGAGGATGCATCTGCCGAGCCGGTGGCCGTCGAGACGGTGAAGGCGAAGACCGGACTGGTCGAGGATACGGTTGCGGCGCAGGGCGTGATGGCGGCCGGCCAGGGCGCGAGCGCACATATCGCCAGCTCCATTCCGGGCCGCATCGTCGCGATTAACGTGCGCGAGGGCGACCGCGTCCATGTCGGCGAGCTGCTGGCCGTGATCGACAACCGGCAGCAGCGCGCCCAGGCGCAGAGCGCGGCAGCGGCCGAGCGCGCAGCCGCCGCGCAGGCGCGATCCGCCGAGCTGGCGGCCGCCGCGGCCTCGGTAGAGCAGGCGGGCGCCGTCCGCATGGCGCGCCTGGCGCTCGAAGCGGCCAGGATCGACCGGCAGGCCGGCGTGGAGCAGGCCCAGACCGCCGTACAGTCGGCGGAGACCGACCTGGCGAAAACGAAGGCCGGCGCGCGGCCGCAGGAGATCGCGCAGGCGGAGCAGAGCGAGAGTCAGGCGAGGGCGACGCGCGATCGGGCGGCAACGGAGCTGGACCGGGTCAAGTTCCTGTACGGGCGTGGCATCGACGCGAAGCGGCAGCTTGACGACGCGCAGACCGCGCTGACGGTGGCCGATTCCGCGCTCCAGATCGCCTCGCAGCAGCTCAGCCTCCTTAGGGCAGGCGCGCGGTCGGAGGATCTGCGCGCGGCCGAGCTGCGCGTACGGCAGGCCCGGCAGGCGCTTGCGCAGGCCGAGATCTCCGGCAATGCCAAGGTCGCCCAGGCGCAGGCCGGCCTGCGCCAGGCCCAGCAGAGCGCGGAACAGGTCGCGGTGAAGCGGCAGGACGCACGGGCGGCGCAGCAGCAGGCGGCGGCGAAGGCTTCCGACCTGACAGCGGCCCGCACCCTCGCCGATTACGCCGAAGTCCGCTCACCGCTTCCGGGCATCGTGACGCGGCGCGCGCTCAATCCGGGCGACATGGCGGACACGACGACGACCATCCTGGAGATCGGCGCGGACCGGCCGCTCAACCTGATCGCCGGGATCGCGCCGCAGTACGCCGGAACGGTGCGGGCCGGCATGCCTGCGCGCGTTACGTCGGCGGACGCGCCGGGCCGAATCTTCGCGGCGAGCGTCCTCTCGGTGGGCCAGGTCGACCCGCAAACCAGCCTCCTCACCGTCCGGCTTGCGGTCGCGAACGCGCGCGGCGCACTGCGGACGGGGGCCTTTGCGACCGCTGAAATCATCGTCCGGACGCATCCAAACGCGGTCACCGTGCCGAAGCAGGCGATCGTCAGCCACGAGGGCAAGCCGGTCGTCTTCGTCGTCGACCAGTCCAACGTGGCGCACCAGGTCGAGGTCGTGGTCGGCACGGAGCAGGACGGCAATGTCGAGATCACCAAGGGCGTCTCGCTGGGCGAGACGGTGATCCGGCTGGGCCAGTATGAGCTTTCGGACGGGGCGAAGGTGAAGCCGGCCGCGGAGGCATCTGCCAGCGCCGAGACGGACGCTCCCAAGTGAAGCTGAGCCGCTTTGCCACCGGCCATCTCAAGGCGATTCTCTTTACGACGATCGCTCTCTGCGCCATCGGCGCCTGGATGATCGGCTCGTTTCCCGTCTCAATCCTTCCGGACGTCTCCTTTCCTCGCGTGATGGTGATCGCGGAATCCGGCGACAGGCCCGTGCGCATGATGCAGGCGACCATTACGCGTCCCCTCGAACAGGCAATCGCCACGATTGCGGGCGTCTCGCACATCCGGTCCAAGACCCAGCGTGGCGCGACTGAGATATCGATCGACTTCTACTGGGGCACCGACATTCCGGCGGCGCTGCAGCTCGTGAATGCGCGCATGAACCAGGTTCGGCAGCAGCTTCCCCCCGGCACGGAAGTCTCCGCCGAGCGGATGAACCCGACGGTGTTCCCCATTCTCGGCCTCTCGCTCCGCTCGAAATCGCTGGCGCAGGACCAGCTCTGGAGCCTCGCGACCTACACGCTGCTGCCCCGCCTGACTCGCGTCCCCGGCGTTGCGCGCGTGGAGATCCAGGGCGGGCGCGTGCCGGAGATCGAGGTGACCGCCGACCCCGCGCGGCTGGCGGCGTTCAAGCTCTCACTTCAGGACGTCGAGCAGGCGATATCGCAGACGAACCAGGTCCGTTCGGTCGGCAGACTGGATCGGCGCTTCCAGCAGTACCAGGCGCTGGTCACGGGCGACACCAGCGATCCGGATCGGCTGAAGCGGCTCGTCGTCGCCACGCGCGGCGGTATTCCGATCACGCTCGACGAGGTTGCGACGATCCAGCGCGGCGTTCAGGACCAGACGACGATCGTCACGGCAGATGGCGCGGAGGCAGTGCTGCTGAACATCGTGCGGCAGCCGGACGCCAACACCGTCGTCGTGTCGGAGGCCGTACGGCGGGAGCTTGCCGCGATGGAGCCGACGCTGCCCGCAGGCACGCGGATAGCGCCCTTTTACGATCAGTCCGCACTCATCGGCGAGGCGATCACCAGCGTGCGCGACGCCGTGCTGATCGGTGCGGGACTCGCAGTCGTCGTCCTGCTGCTCTTCCTCGGCAACCTGCGCGCGACGGCGGTCACGGCGATCATCATTCCCGCCACGGTGCTCATCACGTTTCTGCTCATGCGCCTGTCCGGTTTGACGCTCAACCTGATGACCCTCGGCGCGCTCGCGGTCGGCACGGGCCTCGTGATCGACGACGCGATCGTGGTCGTGGAGAACGTCTTCCGGCACCTCGCGCACGGCGCCTCGTCCGCCGATGCCGTCGCCGCGGCCGCGAACGAGATCGCGGCGCCGATGATCTCGTCCACGGTAACCACCGTCGTCGTGTTCCTGCCGCTGATGCTCGTTTCCGGCATCGTGGGCGCGTTCTTCACAGCCCTCGCGGTCACGCTTACGATCGCGCTGATGGTCTCCCTGGCGCTGGCGCTTCTGGTGAGCCCCAGCCTCTGCGCGACGTTCCTGAAGGTCCGCGCCGGCGCCAGCGAGCATGGCCGACTTTTCCAGCGCTTTCTGGAGCTCTACGAATCTGTCTTGCGGTTCTCGCTGCGGTACTGGTGGGCGACGGCGGCGGCCGTCGCGGCAGTGGTCGGCCTCACGGTCTTCTTCGGGTCGCACCTGCAGGTCGGGTTCATGCCGGAGATGGACGAAGGCGCCTTCGTGCTCGACTACCTGACGCCGCCGGGCACTTCGCTCCAGGAGAGCAACCGGCTGCTGAACAAGGTGGAGGACATGCTGCGGGAGACGCCGGAGGTGGAATCCTACTCGCGGCGCACCGGAACCGAGCTAGGATTCGCGATAACCGAGCCGAACCGCGGCGACTTCGCCGTGACGCTCAAGAAGCGCCGCCATCGCTCGATAGATGCGGTCATGGACGACCTGCGCGATCGGATCCAGAAGGAGGCGCCGGGTCTCGACGTCGATTTCCACCAGGTGCTGATGGACCTGATCCACGACCTATCCGGCGCGCCGTCTCCGATCGAGATCAAGCTGTTCGGCAGCGACGAGGCGCAGCTCGAGGCGGCCGCCGACAAGCTGAAGGAGCGCATCGCGAAGGTGAAGGGCATTGCGGACACGAAGACGAGCGCGATCGAGGCGGGCCCCGAGCTTGTCGCGCGCGTCGATCCGCAGCGCGCCGGCCGCCTCGGCCTGACGACCGATTCGATCGCGACGCAGGTGGACGCGGCGATGTTCGGCGACGTGGCGACACAGATACTGGAGGATGACCGGCAGATCGGCGTCCGCGTCCGGATGCCTGCCGGCGTGCGGAGCGACCGCTCCCAATTCGCGCTGCTGCCGATCCGCACTCCGGCGGGCGTCACCACGCCGCTGTCCTCGGTCGCGGACATCCAGGACGTGCCAGGAACGACCGAGGAGAACCGTGACGACCAGCGCAGGATGGTAGCCGTGACCGGCGAAATATCCGGCCGGGACCTGGGCAGCATACGCGTCGACGTCGAGAAGATAATGCGGAGCGCGCCGCTTCCGGCGGGGGTGACCTACGTCCTCGGAGGTGAGTTCCACAGCCAGTCCGAGTCGTTCCAGAACATGGGCCTGGTACTGGCGCTGGCCATCCTGCTCGTCTTCGCGGTCATGCTTTTCCAGTTCGGCGACTTCACAACGCCGGTCGTGATCCTGCTGATTATGCCGCTGTCGCTGTTCGGCGTCACGTTCGGCCTCTGGGCGACGAAGACCGCGCTCAACGTGTCGAGCTTTATGGGCGCGATCATGCTGGCGGGCATCGTCGTGAAGAACGGCATCCTGCTGCTGGATCAGGCGCACCAGGCCGAGCGCACCGGCTCGCCCGTCGACGAAGCGATCGTCCAGGCCGGGCGGATCCGCCTGCGGCCGATCCTGATGACCACGCTGACGGCGATACTCGGCCTGGCGCCGCTCGCGCTTGGCATTGGCGCGGGCGCGGAGATGCAGAAGCCGCTGGCGATCGCGGTAATCGGCGGCCTGAGCTTCTCCACGGTGTTTACCCTGGTGTTCGCGCCCGCGCTGTACCTCGCATTCAGGCGGCTTGCCGCCCGAACGGCGCAAGGTGAACAATGGTCTTGAGGACGTTGGCGAGAGCGTGGATTCCGAGACCGGTGCGCATCGAGCTGCTCAGACTGCGGCGGCTGCCGGGCTGGCTGGCCGAGACGCCGCGGATGGCATGGCGGCGGGGCGGGGAGGCCGACCTGGCCGGGTACAGGGTCCGGCTCGCACGGCACGAGTCGCCACTGCGCCGGGCAGGCTGCGCCGCGGACCCCATCCTGCAGGCTGGAAAGGAGCGCAACGTCGCACTGGCCGCGGGCCGCATCGACGGCATCGTAGTCGGACCGGGCAAGGTCTTCTCCTACCACCGTGCGGTCGGCAGGCCGTCGCGGCTCCGCGGCTTCCGGCCCGGGCCGGAACTGCACGATGGGCGCCTCTCGCAGGGCATCGGCGGCGGATGCTGCCAGGTGTCCAACCTGCTCTATCTTCTCGCGCTGTGCAGCGGCATGAAGATCATCGAGCGGCACCGGCACGGCGTAGACATGTTTCCAGACCACGGCCGCACCGTCCCGTTCGGCTGCGGCGCGACCGTGTTCTACAACTATGCCGACCTGCGCTTTGAGAACCCGCTGGACCGGCCGGTTGCGCTGCGGCTGCGAATTGCGGGCAGCCATCTGGTCGGCGAGGTATGGACTGACGTCGATCCCGGCTGGACCATCGAAGTCTACGAGGCGGACGCGCAGCGGTACCGTGATGGCGATGCGTGGATCCGGGAGAACCGGGTGCGCCGGCGAATCTGCCGCGACGGCGCCGTCCTCAGCGACGAAGAGGTGGCGCACAACCGGGCGAGAGTGCTCTACGCGCAGACGGAGGAGGGCGAGCCGGCGATGTCGCCTCCGATCTCGCTGAAATCGATGCCGTGCTTCGCGCCGCGGTAATGGGAGCGCTGCTATTCGCATTCGGACGGGCGCCGGGCGGCGCGCGACTATACCGCGAGCTGACGCGGAACGTGCTCGGCACTCAGGCCACGCACGTGGACAAGCTGCAGCGCGTCTGGCCCGGCTACCTGCGCGTCTGGACGGACCCGACGTGCGGGATCGTGCTGGAGGGAGCGCGCACCTGGATACACGAGGCCGGCTGGACGCCCTACGCGCTGCTCGCCAACTACCTTACGACGGGCAGCGGCGGCGTCGCGACGAACACCGAGGCGCGGATTGTCGACCGGTATGTGGCGCGGGCCGTCTCCGGCGTACTTGAGACGCCGTTCACGGATGGAACGGCGCCGGCATCGCGGCGCGACACGGTGGAGGCGCTGCGCGGCGAGCATGGCGCGATACGCCTGCTTGCCGCGATAGACGGCGCTGCGAGATACGTTCAGGACCCCGGCGCCCTCTCGCTGGCCTCCGAATCCTGCGACCTGTGCCACTCCGGCGGCGCGCTGGAGCACTACCGCCCGGACCGGCTGGCGGCGTTCCTCGCGGAGTGCCGGCGCGTGCTTCTGCCGGGAGGCATCGCGTCACACGTCTTCGACCACCGCGACCATCTCTACCACGCGGACAAGGGCCGGGCCTTCCTCGCGCATCTTGCGCTGCCGGACAGCCTGTACGAATTGGTGTACGGCCATCCGCTGACTTACCACAACCGTCTGCTGCCGGGAGAGATCGAGCGGATGTTCGAGAAGGCCGGCTTCGAGCGCATCGCCGTTCGCCGGATGATCCTGCCCGCGCAGCGGTACGTGGCGGACGAGGAGTTGATGCAGGGCACAGAGGGAATTGCGCGCGGCAGGCTGGCGCCGCGGTTCCAGTCCGCCACGGACGCGGACCTGCGAACCGCGGCAGCGCACTACCTGTACCGTAAGCCGGCATAGCTTCGAGCAACCGTCGGGCCGCTTTACGCGAGCAGATCGGCAACGCGGACCAGCGACTCGGGCGACGACATTGGCGCCGCCGATTCCGACTCGCCGAATACGGTCATCGAGGCGTAACCTAGCGGGCCGGGGCCGCGGAATACGATCAACTCGCGGCGTTCACCGGAAACGACCCAGTACTCCTGCACGCCGTGAGACCCATAGATCCGCGCCTTCGCGCCCAAATCGCCCGGCAGACTGCTTACGGCCGCTTCGACGACGAGGAGCACATCCGCTGCGGGATCCGGCTCCCGATCCACGTACGCAGTAACACGCTCGCGGAGCACGGCCGCGTCTGGCTCCGGATCGTTGTATTCATCGGTATCACCAATGCCGATAGGCGCCTGGCTTTGTATCACCTCTGCGCCGAAAACGATGGCCAGCGCCGTCATAATGCGAGTCACGACTGCAATGTGCAGACGGCCCTGTCCCATTTTCGAGATAACCTCGCCTTCGATCAATTCAAAGCTACCGGGAGCGAGGAGCCCGGAATCGATCATTTGCCGGCAATCGTCGACGGTCCAGCGCTTCCGCACGAATCCGTCGGGCCCTAACGCCGCCGGCTCTGCAACGGATGACAATCGCGTCTCCTGTTCTTCGGCGCCACCCAGGTACCGGGAATGCTTCCATGGCTGCGGCATCCGAAGCGATGATACCCGATTAGACCGGTCCGGGCGACGAATGTTCGCGCGGTTTGGGGCCGCCCGGCCGGGTGAACGGGGCGTCCGTCAGTCCCAGCCGACGCGGACGAGGACGCCGTCGGGATCGTTGGGGTAGCGCAGCAGGACGGTTCCGCTGTCCTGGTCGACGCGCAGGTCCACGGTGCGGCCGAGCCGGTCGACGGCGCGCGCACCGGTGACCTTGTGGCCGCCCGCGTGGAGGCGCGCGGCGCCTATCGTGCCAAGGGGCCCACGGACGAAAAACGCGGTCGCGCCGGGGGTCTCCAGCTTCGCCTGGACGCGGCCGGAGACGAAGCCGATGTGCGGAAGCTCATCGCCGGGGCCGATGTCGTAGAGCAGCGCGACCGAGTGCGGCGGGACCTCCCGGTCTTCGGCCGCCGCGAGCGTCGGCGAGAAGAGATCCACGGTCCGCCCCTCGACCGTCTCGGAGTCCTCCAGGGTGCGAACGATCGTGTATCGACCGCGCTTCAGCCGCATCGCGTCCGACTCGTGCACGGACGCGCCGACGCGCCGCACGCCATACTCTACGAGCGTGCGCAGGAGGCCGGCGCTGCGCGCATTGGCTGAGAAGAAGCCCGGCGCGACGCCGACGTTGATCGCCAGGCCGCGACCGACGGTCTGCAGCCAGACGGGCGCGCCGCCGGAGCGCAGGGTGTAGAGCACGGCCGGAGATGGTCCAGGCTTCGCCTCGTCGGATGGCTGGACCTGCGGATAGAGCGTCGCATCGTAGGCGGCCGGGATTCGCAGGCGCGGAAACGCCCGGCCGACGATTCCGGCCGACGGCGTGCTGAGAAGCGTGTGGCCGAAGTCCGGCTTCACGGACGCCGCGGACACATCGTACCCGTTGCCGATGTCCAGAGTGAGCTTGACCGGCTGATCCTGCGGCAGGTTGTCGAACTCGTAGGTCCAGGAACTGGCGCCATCCGCGAACCGGCCCTGCCCATTGAACTGGCTCCCGCTATCGTGGACCAGGAAGCGGCTCTCCAGATC
>DATGJU010000367.1:0-3884 GCA_035295045.1 Chthonomonadaceae bacterium | reverse complement strand
CCGGCAGGTAGCCCTTTACCCGCCCCCGTGCGAGATCGACCACGCAGACTGCGTTGTCGCCGCCGTTGCAGACATAGGCGATGCCATTGCGTATCGCGAGCGCGCACGGCATGCTGCCGAACAGGCCGACGTGGCGCCAGGTAAGCGGGATCGACCGGACGACGCGGCGGGCCTTCACGTCGATCTCGGACAGGCTGTCGCTGCCGGAGTTGGTGACGAAGGCGCGATCGCGGTCGACCGCGATGGCGGTGGGATGGAGGCCGACGTCCAGCGTGCGGGTCTCGCCCGTAGCGCGCCGCACGATGGAGACGGTGCCCGTGGAGGCCGCGCCGCGCGGATCGACCACGACGAGCGCGCTGCCGCTGGTGGCAACGTCGTCCGCGTCGCTTCTCGTGGGGAGACGGCCGCCCCAATTCGTGACGATCAGGGCCGACTCGTCCGCGCTCAACCGCACTTCGAACGGAACGTTCTGGACGCCATACTCGCGCCGGAGCCGGTTGGCGACCAGGTCGATCTCGGCGACAGAGTTGCGGTCCGCCAGGGCGACAAAGAGCCGCTTTCCATCGCGCGTGATCGCCATTCCGCCCGGACGCGCGTTGGCGGAGACGCTGTCGGGCTTGACCGCTATCCTGGCGCCCAGGGCGATACTGCCTCTGCGGAAGACGAGCTCCTGAACGAAGCCGGCGGCCACGCTGGCGAAGAGCCTCTTGCCGTCCGGCGACCAAGCGATGCCTCGATATGAGGCCGCGCCTTCGAGTAAGACGTGGGAGCGTGGCACGACGCCCGTCGGAGATACGAAGAGGATGGAGCCCTGGTCGAGGACCGCGGCGTAGGCGCCGGAGGGATGGAGCGCGATATCGGTCGGCCTGGCTCGGAAGGCAATGGCGCCGCCTACGATACGCTGACACGTGGAGACGATGAAGCTGCCGTCCGGCTGGCGGCCGACCTGGGGATAGGAGCGGCGGTCGCCGGCACGGGTGATTGCCGCGACGGCCATGAGCGCGGCAAGGAGCGCGAGCGCTTTCGGCGCCCGTCTGCCTGGCTGCTCTTCGGCGCAGATTGGAGTTCGATGCATCGCGGCTCCGCTGCGCCCGCACTACCTCTCAGTGGGTGTACAGGTCGTCCGGGCGCTCCTTGAGCGTTACGGCGATCTCCTCGATGCGGTGCGTCGCCGCGCGCACCACGCGCACGTCGATCTTGTCGCCGACCTGATGCGGCTGAATCGCCTCGCGCACGTCACGCTCATCGCCGATCTCCTTCGCATCCACGTCCAGGACGATGTCCCTGGGATCGATGCCTGCGAGGAAGGCCGGACTCTGTGGAACGACGCGATTGATCAGGACACCGCGGTAGGAGGGCAGGCCGAGCGAGGCGCAGAGCGACTCCGGAACCGCCTCGAAGCCGATGCCGAGCCACGGCCTGCGAACGACCTTCACCGGGGTCTTGCCGGTCGCGATCAGATCGCGGACGATGCGGCGCGCGGTATTGACCGGTATCGCGAAGCCGAGGCCAATGCTGCCGCCGCCCGGCCCCGCGCTCAGGATCGCGGTGTTGATGCCGATCAACTGCCCGTTGACGTTTGCGAGCGCTCCGCCGGAGTTCCCTCGGTTGATCGGCGCGTCGGTCTGGATGGCGCCGTCGAGCTTGTGGCCCTCCTCGACCTGGAGATTGCGGCGGTTGAGCGCGGAGATCACGCCCACGGTCACTGTCGAGCCGAGGCCGAGCGGGTTTCCGACCGCTATCGACCATTCGCCGACCTGCACGCTGTCCGAGTTGCCGAACTCTGCGGTCGGCAGGTCGGCAGCGCCGATGCGGATCACCGCGAGGTCTGTCTGCGGGTCGACGCCGACGAGGCTCGCGTAGTGCCACTGGCCGTTCGCAAGCGTAACCCGGATGCGGTCGGCGCCATCCACGACATGGTTGTTGGTCACGATGTAGCCGTCCGGCGTGACGATTACGCCGGAGCCTTTGCCGTGGACCTCCTGGTCGACGTAGACGGTTCCGACGGTCTGCTCGCCGGCCTTGATCTTGCCGACGGTGTCGATGTTTACGACGGCGGGCTCGATGCGCTTTACGGCGTCTACGATCGGGTTCGCGCCGATGGCTGCGCCGGGCGTCCTACGGTCCAGTATCTGCAGCGCGCGGCGCTGCGCCTCATGAGCGCCGATCGGCTGGCCGCCGGTCCAGCGGACCAGCATGCAGCCGACCAGGGCCCCAAGGGCGAAGATACCAAGAAACGTAGCGACGCGACGCGAGGCCATGGTATTGCTCCTTGCTTGATACGCTTGCGCGAAGGGATTCCGGACGAGTCTGATTGGTTGAACGGCTGCCGTCGGGGGCAACCGGCGCGGCCAAGGCCGCAACAGCGACGCGTGGATTCCGTCGCGTTAGCTCTTGATCTTGCGGAGCAGGCTGGCCATCTCGATCGCCACGGCGGCTGCCTCGGAGCCCTTGTTGCCTGCTTTGGAGCCGGCTCGCTCGATCGCCTGCTCGATGCTCTCTACCGTGATGACGCCAAAGGCGACCGGCAGGCCGCCGGAGAGCGCGGCGCCGCTGACGCCGGAAGTGACGGCGGAGGCGATATGATCGTAGTGCGTGGTCGCGCCGCGGATGACGCAGCCGAGCGCGATAAGCGCGTTGTAGCGGCCCGTATCCGCCATAGCCTTCAGGGCAAGTGGGATCTCGAAGCTGCCGGGCACCCAGGCGACCGCGATCTCCTGCTCGGCGGCGCCGTGGCGCTTCAGCGTGTCCAGCGCGCCGTCGAGCAGCGCCCTGGTGATGAAGTCGTTCCAGCGGCTGACGACGATGCCGAACGAGAGCCCCTTGGCGGTCAAATCGCCTTCGAAAACGGTTCCTTTGAACAAGGTTCAGGGTCCTTGCGTAAGTTCCAAATATTATCCCACATTCGCGGAACTTATGTTCCTGTTCGATATGCTGGAACCGGTTTCCTGCATCGCGGGGAATCGCGAAACCGGCGAATCGGCGAGGGGTGGCTGGTGGCTGGTGCCTGGTTGCCGCCCGATGCCGCACCCGCAGGCGGGCAGCCGGGCGTCGCACGGGGGCGGTTCGGTCGGGCCGATGCCGTGAACGGAGCAGCGGTACGCCGATGTCGCACCCGCAGGCCGGCAGCCGGGCGTCGGACGGGGGCGGTTCGGGCGGACCGATGCCGTGAACGGCGTCGCTCGGGAGCGCTTCGCGCCGAGCGCCCCTCCGGGGCACGCCAATGCGGTCGCGATGTGCGATCTAACTGCGGGCGGCCGCTCAATTGCCGGCTGCTGGTTTAAGGCTAAGAGCTCACGGGCCTACGGTATTCGGTTGGCGGCTCGGATCGGAGCGGCGCGGTTTGGCTATCTTTCGCGGGCGTTTTCGCGGAGTCGCACGGAACCGCCGGGCTGGTGCAGGTAGGCGATGCGCGGCGCGGCATCGGCAGGGCGAGGTCCCTGCGCGCGCAGGCGGATCGCTCGTCCGCGACGCAATCGACCTGGAGACCGCGCTGCGTCCCCGCGCGCGCAGGCGTATCGTTCGTCCGGGACGCGACCGACCTGGAGGCCACGCGACGTCCCCGCGCGCTGAGGCGAATCAGCGCAGGCGTTATTCGGGAGGAACGTCGCGGCAGGGCTCGGGCGTATCGCCGCCGGAGTCGGGCGGACCGGGCTCGCGCCCTTCGGCGGCTGAGTCGGGCGTGTCGACAGTCGGCGAGGAGCCCCCAGCGGGAGGCGGGACGTGGCCCATCTTGTCGGTCTTGGTCTGCAGGTACTTTCGGTTGTGGGGATTGGGCGCGACGTGGAGCGGAATCCAATCCGTTATCTCCAGGCCGTAGCCCTCCAGTCCGGCGACCTTCTTCGGATTGTTCGTCATGAACAGGATCTTCTTGAGGCCGAGAT
>DATGJU010000366.1:0-4111 GCA_035295045.1 Chthonomonadaceae bacterium | reverse complement strand
GGTAGAGGATCGCGTCCGGCAGCGCGCCGTCCATCTGCTCGAACAGCTCGTACCCCATCGTCTTCTTACCCTCGAGGCGGTATGGCTCGCGCAGCGTGGCCAAGTCGAACCAGCCTCGATCTCGGATGCCGGCCTGGACGTGCGCATTCGCGTCCGTGATGAGGCCAGGGACGAGCGCGAGGTCCGCTCCGAGGGCCTGGCACTCGGCGGCGAAGGCGCGGGGCGTATCGTCCGGCATCGCGACGTGCGCGACCATGCCGAGAGCCGCAGCGTAGGCCGCGAGCGCGCTCCCCGCGTTGCCCGCCGTGCCGACCGCCAGCTCGCGCGCGCCGAGCTCTCGCGCCCGCGCAACAGCAACCGCCATTCCGCGCGCCTTGAACGAGCCGGTCGGGTTGAGCGACTCCTCCTTGACGAAGAGCGCCGGCATGCCGAGCCGCGCGCGCAGCCGCGCGACCGGAAGGAGCGGCGTCCAGCCCTCGCCGAGGTCCGCTACATGGTCCGCGTCGCGCACCGGGAGCACTGGCGCGTAGCGCCACAGGCTTGCCGGACCGGCCGCTGCGTCCCGCGGCGTGAACCGGCCGGGCGCCAGGTCGTAGCGGGCCAGGAGCGGCGCGCCGGCGCGGCTCAGGTTCTGCAGCGTATCGGCATCGTACGTTTCGCCGGTCTTAGGGCATTCGAGGTGCGTCAGCAGGCTGCCGGTTGGCGAAGGCATTTGCGGCTCCCGTTCGTGTGATGCCTTCATCTTACCCGCTCAACTGCCTGCCGTGGGCAGACCCGGTGGGCCTGGTGGCCTTCGTGGACACTGTGGACGCGGTGGACTCACCGACCTGCACGTTCGCCGGCTTAATCCGTCACCCCATCATCCCATCACCCACTCACCCCCGCACCACCGCGCGCCTCCCTCAGCGCCCGCACTTCGGCGTCCAGCGACCGGCACAGCGACTCGCGGACCGGCGGCTCCATCGCTCCGGCCCGTACGGTCTGCAGGCTGGCGAGCGCGCTCTCGACGACCGCCTCCAGCCGATTGAGACGCGCGGCGAGCCGCTGCTCTGAGCGTTCGAGACTCGCCAGCGCGTCCAGTGACCGGCGCTTGTCGGCGAGCGTCAGCGCCTCTTCCTCGCTCAGCCCGCTCGCTTGAAGGCGCTGCTCCAGCGCCGCGGCGTCCCGCTGAAGCGCCTGCTCGCTGTGTAGGCGACGGGCGCCCCGAAGCTGCTGGATCTGCCGCGCGAGCGTCTCCGCGCCGGCCTCGACGGCACGCAGTCGCGCGCGAATGGGCGCCAGCCGCCCATCGGCGCGCGTGACCGCGGCCCGCGCCGCCTCCGCCTTTCCGGCGATGCGCGCCACCTGCGCCTCCAGGTCGAAGTCAAGCGCGGCAGCCCGCATTCTGCGCTGGATCACCCATCCGACACCCGCCGCGAGCGCAAGCGCCGGCGCCGCCGCGAAGGCCGCCGGCCACGGCGCCGCCTCAACCGGCGGGTCGACAGTCGCCTCGAACCGGCCGGAGAGCGACAGGCGCACCTCCGACGGCGGAATGAGGAACTCGTCGACCAGCCTGTCTACGTCCACGCGCACGTCGGCTGAAGTCCCTGCAGCAAACGCCGGCATCCAGAAGACGTACCGGTGCGCCTCGAACTCCGCTTCGACCAGCTGCGGCGCCCGCGGCTGCCAGGCGAGTGTCGCGTGCTCCACCGCCTCGCGGACGGGCGCCCCGGGCCGGTATCGGTACACGGCGTCGTACTCCAGACCGTCGTACGCGCACCGGAGCGTACCACGGAGCTCGATCCGAATGGATCGCGTATCCGTGCCGGACTGGGCCGGCAGCACAATCCGGTTGCCGTCCGGCTGGATGGATATGATCTCACGGCTAGCGTCAGGCACTTTGGGCCTCCTGGTTGCTGGTTGCTGGTTGCTGGCGCGGGGAGCGGCGGGACTCCGGGTCAGCGGGTCATCTTGTAGCCGTTGTAGGTGAGCGACCTCGCGACGTAGTGGCCGAGGTCCGATTCGGCGAGCCCGCGCTGCCGGGCGACCTCCTTCAGGATGGCCTCATAGCGGCTGAGCAGGAGACCGTCCCGCTCCAGGTCGCGGTCGCCCCACTCCCGCGCCGCCATGCCTAGGACCACCATCCGCTCGTCCACCCGCTTAACCGCTCCGGGCACGTCGCCCCGCGACATAAGGCCGCCGGCGGCCGCCAGCGCCTCGCCCGTCTGGAATCCGAGCAGATTCTTCTTGACGGACCGGTTGATGGATGCGATCGCTTCGTCGCGCGACGGAGTGTAGTCGATGGCTGCCGCGGACTGCTCGGACCGGTTCGTCCGCGTCACAAGGTCCTTGTACTTCAGGGTCACTTCGGCGACTCTGCGGCGGCCCGCTCCTCTCGGAACGTCCAGCTCCAGCATCACAATGTAGCTGTCGCCCCGGTAGAAGCTCGGGATCAGGAGCTTGATGCCCGGCTCGTCCGTGTCCTTCTGCCGGTCCTCGCGGATTCCCAGCTCCTCCTGTGCCCTGCGGTCGATGCGCCGCTCAATCGCCTTCGCGCGGCGAGTCTGCTCGGCATCGAGCGTCGACGCGCCGAGCACCCGCACAAGACCAATTCCCGGCGCCAGCCTGATCCGCAGCCGCACGGCCTTCGCCACTACGTGGGTCAGCTCGTCCAGCTCCTTCGCGAATACGGGCCGGGCGTCCGCACCGTCGCGGATGAAGTGGTAGTTTCCGCGGCCCTCGCGCGCGATCGCCATCATCAGGTCCTCGTTGAAGTCGAGGCCGAGTCCCACTGCCGTCGTCTGCACATCCCTGTCCGCCTCGCCGGACGTAAGCCGGTCGAAAGCCTGTGGGTCCGAGATGCCGGCCGTCACCTGGCCGTCGGAGAGCAGGATCACGCGGTTCACCGACTCGGCGCCAGCGAACTTCGCGATCTGGCGGTAGCCGCTCTGGAGGCCGGCGTAGATGTTCGTCCCACCACCCGGCTGAAGTCCGGCGATCATCCGCTCGATCCAGGCCCTGTCGGTCACGTGCTGCGCCGGAGCAAGGAGCTGCGCCTGGTCGTCGAACGCCGTGAGCGAGAACGTGTCGTCCGGCCGCAGGCTCTCGATGAGCTCGCGCGCGGCCGCCTTCGCGTTCTCCAGTTTGTGGTCGTCCGCCATGGAGCCGCTGCGGTCCAGCACGAGCGCGACGTTGAGGGGCGGCCGGCGCGGCAGCTCACCCTTGATCGCCTGGATGCCGACCTGAAGATAGGTGTGATCGCCCTCCTCGACGATGCGCGTCCGCTCGGTCGCCGCGGTGACGCTGAGGGCAGTCGCCGGTGGGATCGGGAAGGCCTGCGCATAGCTCCGCGAGAACGCCTCCAGCTTGACGCGCTTCCCGTCGACGAGCACTCCCTCCTGGATCAGCTTGTCCAGCCGGTCGCGTGCGCCCTGGCCGCCCATGTAGTCGTTCGAGATATACATGTTGGGACTCATCGTCTGCGCGAACTGCTGCGCGCGGGCGCGGCCGCCTCCCGTCGGCGTCGGGCGCATCGAATTGGCGGCCGGCGGTCCTGCCGCCGTGGCGACAGCCTGCGATCTCTTCGCCTGGTCCGCTTGGAGCGATTCGGTTGGCTCGGCGCGCGCCTTCGCTTCCGACTCTGCGCGGCTCGCGGAGTAGTCCGCCCTCGCCTGAGTCCGCTCGTAGGCGCGCAACACGTCCCTGTCGGCCGGAACCGCCGCCTGCGACTCCGCCTTTGCAATCGACCGCTGCGGCGCGATTGTGCCCGAGCGCAGTCGGGCGGAAGGGCTCTCGTGACAGCCGGCCACGGCCAGCGCCACGGCCGCAGCGACACCGAGCCACACCGAAGTTCGTCTCATGGGAATCTCCATTATATTGCGATGCAAGCAATTAGCGCGAAAAACACTTGAACGCCTTGGCGCGCCGAATTACACGTTTAGGGACAAGGCGCGGCCAAAGGGTTCACTCGTCCTGATGACAGGCAGATTGCCGCGGACGGCGTTTCCGCCGTATAATAGAGACTAACGAACAGATACATCGATTCGAACGCTCGCCCGCCACGCATGGTTAACACACGCATTCGGGGGCGGTAGACGCACTTTGCGGCCCAGCCGCCACACACACCAGGGAG
>DATGJU010000365.1:0-13110 GCA_035295045.1 Chthonomonadaceae bacterium | reverse complement strand
CTCGTAAGTGTATTCGATAGGAGCCTGCCCGGTCAACCCAACCGGCGGACACGCGGGCCGATCGGACGCACAGTGTATTCGATAGGAGCCTGCCCGGTCAACCCAACCAATACCACGCATGGCGGCGCGGCGGGCGAGTGTATTCGATAGGAGCCTGCCCGGTCAACCCAACAGATAACTAGCGCATCTCTAAGCGTCAAAAAGTGTATTCGATAAGAGCCTGCCCGGTCAACCAAAACCGGTAGCTACCCGTGGTACATCCGAGGGGCCCAAAATGCCGCGGTCGCGCCGGCGAGGTCCGGCCACGCCGTGCGCGCGCAACGTTCGGCGTCGTCAATAGGCCAGCCGACCACTGGCAGCTTTTCATGCCGCTGGAGCGGATCGACGCGGGCCTCTAGGGCGAGCCCAATTGCGCGCCCGTGTCCTACTGGCTGCCAAATGCCGCCTCCGCGGCTTTGCGGAACGCGCCCTGCGCCTCGCTGCCGTTGTTGGGGAAGCCGGCGTGCTGGACCATCCAGACGGTGATGAGGCCGCGGTTCGAGTCGATGCTCATGTTGGTAGAGTAGGCGCCGCCGTGGCCGAAGATGCCGCCGCCGGTCGACCAGCCGAGGCCGTATCCCTCCGGAACGGACGGGCCAGTCTGCTTGGTCGTCATCGCGTGGACGGAGGCGGCAGAGAGGTAGCGCCGGCCGTCGAGCGTCCCGCCGTTCAAGATCATCCGGCAGAAGCGCGCCACGTCTTCCGCGGTGGAAAAGAGCCCTCCGGCCGGCATCGGCTCGCGGCGGCGATCGTCCAGCGGGTACATCAGCTGCGTCACCGTCGTCTCCTCCAGGCCGGTCTTTGCGGCGTCCGGCTTGTAGGACCTGGCCAGGCGCGCAATCTGCGCCTTCGTTGGGCGAAACGTCGTGTCCTTCATGCCGAGCGGAGTGAAGAGGCGGCGCTTCAGAAACGTCTCGTAGTCCATCCCGCTGAGCACCTCGATCAGCCTGCCCGCCGTGTTTATCCCCGCGTTTGCGTACTGGTACTTCGATCCCGGCTCGAACTGGAGCGGCGACATCGCGTAGCTGCGGACGGCCACCTTGAGCGGAAGCGTGTCCAGCGTCGGCTGCTCCATGGGCGATGAGAAGGGAAGGCCGCTGGTGTGGCTGAGGATTTCGCGGACCGTGATCGGGTGGGCGGGATGGCGGAGCAGCACGTGCGCCTCATCGCGCTCGACGGCCAGCCATTGGCCGCGGAACTCCGGTAGGTACTTCTCGACCGGGTCGTCCAGGGTCAGCTTGCCCTCGTCCACAAGCATCATCAGCGCGGTCGCCGTGATCGGCTTGGATTGAGAGGCGATCCAGAACAGCGCGTCCGTCTTCATCGGCGTGCGCGCGGCGACGTCCGAATAGCCGGCCGCCTCCACGTCGAGAACATGGTCCTTATCGGCGACGAGCATGACGGCCCCTGCGAGCGAGTGGCTATCGACGAACGGCTGTACGCTCGCGCGGAGCGCGCCCACATGCCCGCCATCCCTCGCCGCGGTGACCGCCAGCGTGCAGAGCGCAGCCAGCGCAAGCAGGGTCCAGTGCAGCATCGGAGGCTCCTTTAGTGGTTGGGCCTTGAGATCCTATAGGACCAATGGCTTTCAAATAAGGCGCAGGGTTGAAATCCCAGTCTAAGTTTACAAAGTCTACCTTCGTGGACTCGATGATGAACCCGCGAAGGCGGGTTTCGTAAACTTAGACCGCTACGTCAGTGCCGCGCACTCATAGATCCTAACTCATACCTACAAGACAAACTGCGCCTCACAGCGGCGGTCCGGCCGCGGCACTGCGCCGGCGGCGCTTACCGCTAGTCGGCGGGGCGGACCAGGTCGCCTTCGGGCGGGTGCGGCGCGGAGGCCGGGCGGACCAGCGCCTCCGGATCGTGGCTGGGCGCCTGCGGCCGGAGCAGCACCTGGCTCTTCCCACCGGCCCGCCGCTCGAGCTGTTCCAGGCAGGCTGCCGCCGTGTCGCGATACTGCGTCTCCTCGCGCGATCGTGCGAGGCGGCGGACTGCCGGAATCGCGGTCCGATCTCCGACGCGACACAGCGCCTTCAGGACGGCCGTGCGCTGATCGACGCGGTTGGCGCCGCGCGCGGTCCGGAGCATCTCGGTGAGCCGCGCCCGATGCCGGCGGGAGAGCATGCAGCCATCCTCCTCCGTCAGCTCGGGCAGGAGCAGGTTCAGGGCCGGCGCGATCACGAGATCGTCCGGCGTTCGACCGACGAGCGGCTCGATGTCGAGCAGGATCGGCACGATGCGCTTGTCGCGGAGCGTGAGCAGCCAGCGAAGCCCGCGCATTTGACGCTCCCGCGCCTCCCTCGCCGGCGATTGCCGGATGCGCCACTTCGCGACGACGACAGCAGCGGCGACGCCCAGCAGCAAGAGCAGGATGCCGGCCTGAAGCTTCACGAGCGGCGGGACCATGGCGGCGAACAGCACGACGAGAATCCAGTGCGGGAAATCGGTCTCGGCGAAGAGGAGGTAGAGACGGTCGGCGGGAGAAGGGCGGCAGATCGCGCGCACCGCTTCGGCGCCGGCCAGCCCCAGAGCGTCCAGGGCGCGTCTCGCCCGGTCGCGCTCGCGGGCGTCGGTGTGCGTCAGCCCGTCCAGGAGCTGCCGGACCTGGCGGACGGACTCCGGTTTCAGACTTTCGCTCGAACTTGCGCCGGTCGGCATGACGGCGGCTCCGCGGATCTCGTGAATGGCGCTATTATAGCCGCGTGACGTTGTTGGCGCAATGGTGTGCGATAATAATATGCGTTGAAACCACGCTAGAAAGCCTTCTTTACAAAATGACCGATCAGGCAACCGGGTCGAACGCGGCCGTCCCACCCGCGATTTACGATTCCCCCGATGAACTCAGATTGTACCTTTCCCAAGTAGCGCTGAGACGAGAGGAGCGACGCAGAGAGAGAGAGCTTCGTGAATACTGGCTTGAAGCGCGGCAGCAGGTAGAGGCCGAGCTCGCGCTCGCGCGTGAAGCCGCCGACCAGGCGATCGCAACGGAGTTGTGCGGCGTGCTGGCCGAGTTCGAGCGCCTGTTGAGCAGCGCGGCCGGCGCTCCGCAGAGTGCGCCGATTATGGTGGCGCAGGCGCTGGCCGCGCCGGTCGCGCAGGCGCCTCCGCCGGCCGCCCTCGCGCCACCAGCCAAGCAGACCGTCGCGGCGCCGGTCGCGGCCACGCAGGCGCCGCCTGCTCCCGCAGCGGTCGCGAAGGCGGCTCCGGTGAAACCGGCGGCCGCGCCGAAGCCGGCTTCCGCAGCGCCCGTGAAGCCGCCGGAGCCGGTGCAGGCGCCCGCGCCCGTGGCAGAGGCGCCGCCGCTTACCGAGGAGCAGCGGAACGAGCTGCAGCAGCAGTTCATCGAGCAGATCGACGCGATCGAGTCGTATCTGATGGAGATCGACGCGGCCGGCTACACGACGAAGACCGGCGCCATGGACCGGGCGCAGTGCTATCGCCTGCGTATCGCGGCCTGCCGGCTCAATACGATTCACGCGCGCGCATTCGAGGACCGGCTGGAGAAGCAGATCCTCCAGGCGATCTGGATCGCGCGCGACAAGATCGACGACGCGCGAGTCCGCGCGAACGACCGGGACAATTGCCTCGCGTTCGAGGACCAGTGGGGCGGCGACTCGCTGATGCTCGATGCGGAGGAGTGGATCGACCTGCGGCTGCGCTACGAGCGAATGATCCCGGCGCAGGAGGCGTGGGAGTGGTTCGAGAACAGCCGCGCCACCGCGCCGCAGGTCGTGCAGGTGCGCGTCCTGAATGCCATCGCCGCCGCGCAGCAGGCGCTGTACAAGGTGCTGCTGGCGTTCCACGGCCGCGACAGGCTGCAGAGCGAGCTCTATGCGCAGCTCATGGACGCGGCCCGCAGCACCGCGTATCTCACCTCGCTCAACTCCGAGACCCCCTTCGACGAGCTGGTGGAGCTTGCGGACACCATCGAGCGGACACTGCGAGACGCGCAGCGCGAGTCGGAGGAGTTCGAGGCGCGCCGAATCAAGGATGCGCGCAAGAAGGCCGCGATCGAGGCGATGGAGCGGCTGTTCACGGGGCACGCGGACATCGGCGACGATCCCGCCGCTCTGGCTGCCGACCGCGAGACCCTGTTCCCCATCCTGGACGAATGCCTGGCGTCCGGCATCCCGCCGACGAACGTGCAGATCCGTAACGCGCTGGTGGACAACGGCCCGCGCCTGCTGGAGGGCGAGATCAAGTACGCCCGCATCCTGGAGGCGGTGATGGCCGAGCGGGAGCGGCGCGGCCTCGTGGCCAAGCCCGTGGCCCTGCCGGACCCGGATTCGGAGGAGGAGCCGTCGGACGCGGTCGTCGACGCGGAGAAGGAGGTCGTGCGCCTGATCACGGAGGGCCAGCGCATCCTGATCCTCGGAGGCGTGAAGCGGCAGCGCGTCTGCGACGAGCTGATGGAGATACTGGATTGCCAGGAGGTGGTCTGGATCGACAGCAAGAAGAGCGACAAGGCGGTCAAGTTCCAGACGGAGATCAAGAAGTCCAACATCCTGGTGCTGGTGAAGAACTACGCCGGGCACGACATGAGCGAGAAGGGCAAGGAGTGGATCAAGAGCGTCGGCGGCCACTTCGTCTTCCTGCCGAGCGGCTACGGCGTCAACCAGATCATCCACCAGCTCTATACGCAGGTGGCGGCGGTGAAGCACGCGTAGCGCGGCAGCTGGTTGCCGGGTGCTCGCCCCCCGACCCCCCCAATCCTGGGGGAGCCAGGGTGACGGCCGGTACGATCGGCTCACCGGGCGGCCCGGTACGCAGGCGCAGCCTTCCGGCCGTCCGCGAAGAAAGGCGCGACCCGTAATGCGGGCTCGCGCTCGCAAGCTGCCCTTGCTGCTGCAACGGAGGAGGCGACGCCTGGTGGCGCTGCTGCAGCTGGTTGGCTATTATTGCATTGGCGCTTTGTCTGGGTTGTGAGATGCGGCCGGACTCAACCCTCCAGCCAAGGCAGAATGGCGGCAGAAGGGTTTCGGCGATGGTTGCAAGTGGGATCGATTTTAACAGCCCGGCGATCCGCGCGTTCTGCCGGAAGTGGAAGGTTCGGGAACTGAGCGTTTTCGGCTCGGTGCTGCGCGACGACTTCCGGCCGGACAGCGACGTGGATTTCCTGCTCGCGTTCGAAAACGACGCGCGGCCGACATTGGCGGAATCTGTCCAGATGGAAGCGGAACTATCGGCGCTGGTGAAGCGGCCGGTGGACGTGGTCCTGCAATCCGAGATCTCCGGTCCGGATGCGAACCCCTACCGTAGCGCGGACATTCTCAGAAACCGCAGGGCAATCCATGGACCGCGATGATGCAAGGCTCTTCGATATGGTCCGCTATGCCGGCCGCGCTCTAGAGCCTACGGACGGAGTATCCCGCGATGCGTTCCTTACAAGCAGTTAGCCGTCACATACCTCGTGACGATCGTTGGCGAGGCTGCGGCGCAGGTGAGTGCGGAGAAGCGCGCGGAATTTCCGTCCGCTCCCTGGAGCCAGATAGTCGACATTCGGAACCGGATCGTTCACCACTATTTCAAAGTGGACCCGGAGCGCGTCTGGCAGGTAGTCGCGAACGACATTCAGCCGCATATAGACGCGATCCAGCCATAGCTGGCCGCACATGCGCCGCCGGCGGAAGAGGCGCTTTGAGCGAGGCGACCGATCGCAGGGAATCGATACGCTCTGGACGATGGTCGCGGGCTGGACGTCCCGCTGAACGCCGCCCTCGAGGTAATTGGCGATGAGGAACAAAACGAGGAGAGGTCCGCTGCCGCCCGATCACGCCGCGTGCCAGCCCTGAACAACCACCGCTGCCGGGGCGCTGGACGTTCGCGGAAACTTCGCGCGGGATACGGGGTGGGCGTCCTTTGTGTTCTTCGCGCGAGAACGTCGCCGGAGCTAACCCCGCGGCCAGGCGCGCTCGTATTGCGGGGGCGTGGGGATGGGCTGTTTAAGCTCCAGCGCGGCCTGCTGCGGCCAGTACGGGTCGCGCAGCAGGGCGCGCGCCAGCAGGACGAGGTCGGCCTGGCCGCTGCGCACGATGTGGTCGGCCTGCTGCGGCGCGGTGATCATGCCGACCGCGCCCGTGAGCACGCAGGCTTCGCGCCTGATGCGGGCCGCGAACTCCGTCTGGTAGCCGGGCCCGATCGGTATCTCCGCGCGCGGTACGTTTCCGCCGGACGAGCAGTCTATCAGGTCGACTCCGAGCGGGCCGAGGCGCTCGGCGAGCGCCACCGAGTCGTCAATCGTCCAGCCGCCCTCCGTCCAGTCGGTCGCGGAGATGCGGACGAAGAGCGGCAGGCCTTGCGGAATGCGACGGCGGATTTCGGCGGCAACCTCCTCCAGCAGCCGCACGCGATTCTCGAAGCTGCCGCCATAGGCGTCGGCGCGCCGGTTGCTGAGCGGCGAGAGGAACTCGTGGAGCAGGTAGCCGTGCGCCGCGTGAATCTCGACCACCTTGAAGCCCGCCTCGACCGCTCGCTCCGCCGCGCGCCCGAACGCGGAGACGATCGCGCGGATGCCGGCCTCGTCCAGCGGATCCGGCGTCTGGTAGGCCGCATCGAACGGGAGAGCGCTCGGAGCCGCCAGACCGCGCCATCCGCCCTGCTCCTCCGAGAGCGGCCGGCCGCCAAGCCAGGGAGCGGCCGTGCTCGCCTTTCGCGCCGCGTGAGCAAGCTGGATTCCGGGCGCGGCCCCATGCTCCGCGATGAAGCCGGTGATCCTGCGCAGCGGCTCGACGTGGCCGTCCTCGTAGATCCCCAGGTCTTGGGGGCTGATTCGCCCGCGCGGCTCGACGGCCGCAGCCTCCGTGAAGACCAGCCCGGCCCCTCCCACCGCCCTGCTTCCCAGGTGGACCATATGCCAGTCGCTCGCGAAGCCGTTCTCGCTGCTGTACTCGCACATCGGCGAGACCGCGATGCGGTTTCGCAGCAGCACCTCGCGAATCTGCAGCGGCGTGAATAGATGATTCATGTGCACCCCGTAACGATCGTACGCGCATGCCGTCTCGCGCGTGCGCAAGCGTGGCTCCGGATGAGTTTACGACGGCGCGACTTGCGAAGTTGCCGCGCGGCGACGCGATCGACTTGCTGCCGTGCGGGCTGGTCGTTCGTAAGAGTAACCGAGCGCGCGGTGTTTGGCCCATCGTCTTGCAGTTTCCGGCGCGCCGCGCGCACGGGGTCAACGCTCGCGGGCCCGCCGGACGACGCCGGCATAAATCCGGCGCGCCGCGCGCGTGTCAAGCCCAGCGCTTGACGGATGGGCAAGTGGCAACGGGCAGCAGCCGGACCGCGACGCCGGTCCGAGGAGGAGCGAATATGCCGGCACGAACCGCCGACGCCGAGTGGCGCGGCAACCTGACCGAAGGCAAGGGAGAGATCAAGCTCGGCAGCGGGGCGTTCCACGGGCGCTACGACTGGCGGTCGCGCTCCGCGGATGGCGACGGGACCAATCCGGAAGAGCTGATCGCGGCGGCGCACGCGGGCTGCTTCTCGATGGCGCTCGCGCACATGCTGTCGGAGGCCGGGCACGTGCCGGTGCGCGTTCACACCACGGCGAGAGTCCAGCTCGACAAGGTGGGCGACGGCTTCGCGATCACGCGGATCGACCTCACGACGGAGGGCCAGGTCCCGGGCATCGAGGCGGCGAAGTTCCAGGAGATCGCCGAGCAGGCCAAGGCCGGCTGCCCGGTCTCCAAGGCGCTGGCGGGGACAGAGATTCACCTGGACGCGAGGCTGGTTTAAGGCCCGGATCGCCGCAGTTTCGCGAGATTCTCCGGCTGCACCGCGCCGTCGCCTGTGTTCGCCGTTCGGCCGTCTCCGCAGCTGGGGTCGACACGTCGGCGGTCCGGCGGTCCGGCGCTCGTCAGCTCTGGGCGGCGGCCATCGCATCCATGGTCTGCTGTAGGGATTGCGTCAGGTCGGCGACGGCCTGGCGCGCGCCCTGGCGGCTCGCCGTGTAGTCGGCATAGCGGTCGTCCACCAGGATCGGCTCGCCGACCGTCATGAGCGCGCGCTGGCGGCCGAGCGGCGGCGGCGTGAAGGCAGGCGCGCCCTTGAGCCGCTGGACGGTCTTGTAGAGGAGGTTCACGGTCTCGGCGAACCGGTCCGCAGTCGGCTTCTCGCGCACGTAGCTGCCGCTCACCGCGACGAAGCTTTCGACGAGCCGCATGTGCCACATCCTACGGTCCGCCTCCTCCGCGACGCGATCGGCGATTCCCCGCTCCACGTGGCTGAGCGTCTGGCCCTTCAGATCCTCGCGGTAGATCCGGTCCCAGCCGGCCTGCTCGATGCGGCGACACCGATCGGTTAGCGATCCTTTGGCCTGGATGGCGAAGTAGGACTCGCTGGTTCGCAGCGCCGCTTCCAGCAGGCTCTGGAGCCGCGTCGCCAGCTCCTCGCCGGGCTTCCCCGGCTCCTGCTGGTAGAACCGGCGGTAGGCGTCCTCGAGCAGCGACAGAAGCCGCTCGCCGATGTGCGTGAGGCGCGCGTAGCGGTCGCCGGAAGGGTCGGCGGCCATCCCGCACTCCTCCTCGAGGATCGACAACACTCCGTCGATCGGCTGCCACGGCTCATCCAGGTAACGGTACTGGATGCCCAGCGGCACGATATAGACGCGCTCCCTACGGCCCGCGGACCGCAGGTCTTCCAGGCACCAGAAGCTGAGCTGCGCGACGCCCGGCTCGAGCGGACTGACGATCTCGTTCAGGCCGTTCGTGGCGCCCTCCGGCGCGATGGCCATGGGCAGCTCGCCATTTACGAACTTGTCGCGCGTCGTCTTCAGGCTCATGCGGTCGAGCTTGCCGCGC
Organism: Chthonomonadaceae bacterium; assembly: GCA_035295045.1. GTDB lineage: Bacteria > Armatimonadota > Chthonomonadetes > Chthonomonadales > Chthonomonadaceae > DATGJU01. Next base: position 4,267 of record DATGJU010000365.1, on the reverse strand, counting down.
TGAACGGAGATGCCGCCGGCCCGCGGGAGCAGCCAGCCGACGGCCTTGCCGGCCCAGAGCGGCACGCCGCGATCGTAGAGGAAGTAGGTGTGGGGATGGCCCCGGAGCGGGATGCCGTGCTCGCGGGCCGCCCGTGGAACCAGGCGGGAGAGCAGATACCAGATGGTGAGCGGGTCCGTCGCGCTCGGATGGCGGAACGCGATGAGGAAACGGGCCTCGCCGGCCTCGAAATCGCGGTAGAGCGCGGCGAGCCGGTCGGCGTGCGCTGCCTCGACCTGCGCGATCTCGGTGCGCAGCCTGAGCGCGAGCGGGATCAGGCCGCCGACGGCGCGGACGACGCCCGGCTTCAAGTCGGGAGGGACGAATTGAAGCGGCGGCTGTACGTGGCTCGCGTGGTTTGACATGGCAAAATCGCTCGCCGAATGGCCGGCGCTCCGGTCCTTGCAGAATCGTCAGCGCGCCGCGTTCATCGTCTCGCGCCGCAGGAGGGCGCCTGTACGTCAGTGGTGAGCGCGGGTGATCAGCACCGCGGCCAGCGCGATGAGGGCGAGCACGAGCGTGAATACGATGCACCAGGTGGCGTAGGATCTCATGGTTGTTACCTGCGGGCGCGGACCTGCGCGTGGCCGCGTTGCCGCCGCGCGCCGGCCTCTCCTGTATTGTACCGTCGATTGCCTGCCGCAGGTACCCGGCGAGCAAAAACGGCGCCAGCGAATGGCAATCGACCGCCCCTGAAGTGGGCTGACACGCCCATTCGCGGCTCCGCTTCCCGCTTCGACCGGGCGACGGGTGGCTGCAATCCAAGAGAGCGCAGCGTGCAGGGGCAAGCAGACGCTGCCGACGCGGATTTATGCTTGCAGTGGCTTCCAAGCTTGCCACGCGAAAAAACACCCGTCATCGCCGAATTGTTGTGATTTTTTTCACAAGGGAGGGTACAATAGGGAACAACCGCGCGATACTGTTCGTTTACCTATTGAGCCTGCGCTTCCGTACCGAGAATCCCGTCAGGCACCGTTGCGCGCGAATGCACACAAGACCGAGAGAGCACACCGATGAACCGAATTGCAACCAGACCAGACGTCAGGCAGGTCGTTCGCTCGTGGGACGTTCAGCCGGGAATGCGAATCTCCGTCGTGGAGGACGCGGCCGGCCGGGCGTGGATTGAGGAGTCTTGCCCGGTTGGCGGCCACTACTGGACCATCGCTCAGGCTGCGCAGCTTGCGACAGGCGGACGCACCGGGGCGGCGTTTGCGGAGGCCGTGGCGCTGGCGCGAGACCGGCGGTCGCTCGACCGGATGCAGTCGCTGCCCGCCTTTGACGCGGAGCCGCAGCGGGCGCGAAGGTCGTCGCGCACGCCGAGCCGGCGCGCTGCGCAGCTTGCGGGCAGCCGATAGCAGAAGTTCGGAAGCCGCGGTGGACGGCGGTTACAACATTTTCGATGCTCCGGGCGCCCATAGGGCGCCCGGAGCTTTTTTCGGAGCGCGCTCAGCGTACAGAAGGGATTATCCGGCGTCGCTCTCGAATCAGCAGGCGAATCCGCGGAGTCGGACGCCCTTGCCGCGGCGGCATCCGGTGACTTGAGCCGGCCGGCCGCTCGTTTCCACCACGTCTGGCGCGGCGGTCAGCGACGGGCAAAGGCGTGCGCGCAGCCGGGGCCTCGCGCGGATTGGGGAGCGGAACGCGATGAAGAGACCGCGAAGTATCGCCGTGTTGGGACTGCTGGCCGCGTGCGCGGCCGGGCAGACAGGGGCGGACGACGCCGCGGCGCGGCAGGCGATTGCGCCGGATGCCCTGCTGAAGACTCCGGTGGCCGGCCTGGAGCGGACAGAGGCTTCAGCGGAGGTGGTCCCGATCAAGGGCGAGCCATTCGGCTCGGCGCTGCGCGTCAAGATCGGCGGCCCGGCGCCCGATTCGAACGTCACGCAGCTGACGATCCGCAACGCGATACCCGTCCGGAAGGGCGACGCGCTGCTTGCGTCGCTGTACGTGCGCGGCGCGGCGGCGGGCGGGAAGTCGCCGGCGCAGACGATGCTTCTCTTCGAGCGCGCGACGGCGCCGTGGACGAAGTCGGTCACCCGCGGCGTAAGCTCGCTCAGCAAGCCGGAGGCGTGGAAGCGCGTGTCAGTGCCTTTTGCGGCGGCGGGGGACTACGCGCCCGGCGAGGCGATGCTCTCGCTTCGGTTCGCCTTCGGTGCGCAGACGATCGAGATCGGCGGCCTCTCGCTGCTCGACTACGGAAGCGCGGTCACCGCCGAATCGCTGGAGACTCTCGCCGCCTCGCAGAACCCGCTGGGCAGCGTGACCGCGACGGTTCATCCCGGCGAGCGGCGGCAGACAATGCTGGGCATGGGCGGCAACTTCTGCCAGCCGCGCTACGGCGCGACCGAGCCGGAGGATGCCGTCGGGCGGTACAACCTTGCGCATCTCCACGTCGCGCACGCGCGGATCGGCATCCCGCTCAACGCCTGGGCGCCTGAGCGCGGCCCGGCGCGGGACGAGGGGCCCGCCCACGCGGCGCTGCTGCAGATGCGGGAGATGGCCCGGCGCAAGATTCCAATCACCGGCTCGGTGTGGGAGGGGCCGGCGTGGCTGCTGGGCGGGCGGCGCGAGCAGAGCGGCAGGACGCTGCCGCCGGACCGCTACGGCGACTGCATCGAGGCGATCGCGCAGTTCCTCGTGGCGGCGCGCGACCGGTACGGCGCCACGGTCGACACGTTCTCGTTTAACGAGGCCGACTACGGCGTCAATTTCAAGTTCACGCCGGCGCAGATCGACGCGTTCATCCGCCAGGCCGGTCCGCGCTTTCAACAGCTCGGCCTCAAGACGAAGTTCCTGGTCGGCGACACGGCGAACGGCAGCAACTTCGTCGACTACGTTCCGGCGCTGCTGGCCGACCGGCAGATCCAGCCCTACCTGGGACCGCTCGCGTTTCACTGCTGGGACGCGCTCAGCGCGCCGGACGCGCGGTACGCGCAGATCGCCGAGATCGGGCGGAAGGCGGGCAAGCCGGTCTGGTGCACGGAGGCCGGCCACGACGCGCAGCTATGGCAGAAGCAGAATCCGTGGCAGAGCTGGGACAATGCGCTCGGAACCGCCATCGCCTACGAGAAGACGGTTCGGCTTACCGACGCCAGCCTCATGGACTACTGGACATATCAGGACAACTATCCGCTTGTCAGCAAGGACGGCAGCAAGCCATATCCGGTGTTTGCCGTGATGAAGCAGATGGAGGCCGTGCTCTCGCCGAAGGCGGTGATCGCCGCGATAACGTGCGGCAGTGAGGATCTGCGGGCGGTCGCCTCGATCGGCCCGCGCCCCTCGCAGGCCGCGGTGCTGCTGATCAATCCTATCGGGCGCGGCTCCGTCACCCTGGCCGGGCTGCCGCCCGGGTCCGAGGCTGCCATCGAGGAGAGCACGGCCGAGGCGCAGGGACGGCGTCGAACCGCGGCGGTCGATGCGGGAGGCAGGCTAACGGTGCCGCTGCCGGCGCGATCCGTGGTTACGGTGGCGATCGGCGCACAGTAGGGCAGGCCGCGGAAGGGAGGGCGCGGATGTTCGAACAACCACAATCAGGCATGGAGCTCGTGATGAAGTACAGTCCGATGGCGTTCCTCTACGCGGCATTTCCGGTCTACGTGGAGATCGAGGGATCGCGCCTGCCGGTGAAGTGGGGCACCCAGTTCATTCCCCTGCCGCCCGGCCGCTACAACGTGACATGCTACGTGCACTACATGGTCACGCCTAAAGCCGGCCTCAACACGGCAGTGGTCGACCTGTTTTGGGGAACGGTGGCGCGCGTGACGTGGACCGCGCCGCCGGTGGTATTCATGAAGGGCGCCATTAAGGCAGAGGTGATCGCCCAGGCGCCGCAGCCGGATCCGGTACCGAATCCCACCGTCCCGCACGGAGTCGGCGCCGCGCCGCCCGCGGTACCGCCGATACCGCTGACCGGCGCGGGGCCCGCTGCCTGCCCGGCATGCGGCGCTTCGGACACGGGCGCGCGCTTTTGCGGGAAGTGCAGCCGGCAGCTCCGGCCGTAGCCCGCGCGGGACTCGGTCCGGAGGGACCGCGGTGGCCGGCGCGGCTACTGCCTGCGGTTCTGATACTGCGCGTATGCGGCCTCGAGCTGCGGAATGAGGGTGGACGAGGTCACCGGCTTAAGGATGTAGCCGCAGGCGCCCAGCGCCGCCGCGCGCGACTTGTGCTCCTCCAGGTCGTAGGCGGTAAGCATGACAACGCAGACAACGAGCTCCTTGAGGATCAGCTC
>DATGJU010000364.1:0-7525 GCA_035295045.1 Chthonomonadaceae bacterium | reverse complement strand
CGGGCGGCCGTAGCCGATCTGCACGACCCGTAGCTGAACCTCTTGATTCTGCCTCTTGAGATCATCCGGCGTCACGACCTGCATCGCCTTAAGCTTGTCCAGCAGCGCTGATGAGAGCATTGCCGGCTCCTTGGCGACCTCGTCGCGATAGTCCGTGGCGCTGAGGCCACGGTACCGTTCCAGGAATTCGTCCCACTTCTCGTCGGTCGCGTTCTTGCCGAGCACGTGCTCGCGATCTTCCTTCACCCGCCGGTCGACGTCTGCGTCGCTCACCTTCACCTTGTACTTATCGGCCAGCTCCTTAACGAGCGTCGCGTTGATGAGCTGATCCATCGCGGCGCCCTCGCTCTGGGCCTCCTGCTTTGCGCCGCTCTCGCCGTCCGAATTGGAGTGTTTTGGAATGGCGGCCAGGAACTGCTCCGCGGTAATCGGCTCGCCGTTCACCATGGCGATCACGCCGTTGCCTCCTGATCCGCGATTGTTGCGAGTGGCCGCGCCATACTGGTTCCAGCCGAACCCAATCACCAGCGGCAGGCCGAAGACGATCATGCAGCCCCAGCCGAACCAGCGGCCCACTCGCGCGTAGAAGTTCCGCCACCAGACAATAGATAGCAAATCAGGCATTATAGGTCCATATCCCTCGCGTAAATGTAAACCGCGCGAACCGCCGCGCAGTTGGACGTGCGGCGGCACGCACGGAAGTCACCTGTGCTGGTAAGCGGTCTGCGGACCGCCAATCCAAGAGCCAGAATTCCCAAATTTAGGATCCGTCGGCGAGCATCCTCTGAAGCGCCGCCAGGCAGGGCCGCGAGCCGTCCTCCGGCGTGCCCTTCCCGTCCGGGCCGGACCCGGTTTCGGGCACATAGTGCGTCTCCAGCGAGATCCATCCCGTGTAGCCGCTCGCCTGCAGCGCCGCGAACTGTCCCACGTAGTCGATCTCTCCGTCGCCAACCACGCACCATCTTGGCTGCGGACCGCGGTCCGGCGTCGTGATCGTCACGGCGTCCTTGACGTGTACGTGGACGACCCACGGCTTCGCCTCCTTGTAGCCGGCCGGGAACGGCGTCTCGCCCGCGTAGTAGGCATTGCCCGGGTCCCAAACGATCTTGAAGTTCGGCGAAGCGACCTGCGCCGCAATGCGGGCGGCCTCTGCCCCGGTTCCGATATAACAGGCGTGCTCATTCTCGAGCCCCAGCGTAACCCCGGCGCGCGACGCGATTTCGACCGGTTCGCGAAACGCCTCAACGATCTGCTCTTCAAGGTCGGGAGTCAGCGGAGCCTTACGCCAGAAGCTGAACACGCGAATGATCGAGGTGTCGAAATGGCGCGCCAGGTCGATGCAGCGGCGCAGCATGTCCATCTGCTGCGGCAGGCCCCGGGGGGTGGCCAAGTGCATGCGGCCGGCCGCCTCGCCGGCATTCTCCGCTCCCATGTCCAGATCGCACTTGAAGAAGGGCGTTGAGAGGGCGGCCACGCTCATGCCGCGCTGCGTCAGGGCTTCCTTCGCGCGGTCGGCCTGTCCGTCGGTGAGGTCCGCGATGTTGACGCCCCACAGTCCTCGCAACTCGGCGCCCCGCGCCCCGTACTCCCCCAGCACGTCGAGCGCGTGCTCGAAATCCTGGGAAATCTCGTCGGTGATTGCACTTAGACGCATCGTCGCGGGATTGCCCCTTCCCTACTTCCTGCACAGAGATTGACTCTAAATTGCGCTTATTGCCGGAAAACCGTCTCAGTTTACTGCATTGGCCGCCGCATGTCAATCTGGACGCCGCGCAATCTGAGCCGTCCGTTTCAGTGCGGATTTTCGCTGCCCGGCGGATTTTTGACCACAACCAGCGCCCGGACGCGGGACACAACGCTGGCACGCGCGCTGTAGCCGCGAATTTCGACCACGTACTCGCCGTTCGGCAGACGCGTCGTATCCCAGTAGTATTCCGACGGCAGCGTATTCTGCATCGACACGACGTCGCCGTTGATACTATACGATACGGCGGTTATCGGCTCGGGCTCACCCTCCGGCACCTTGGCGCGTAGCAGAACCTTGCCCGAGACGATCGAGCGGCCGTTCTCCGTTGCGCGCGAGGCCGCGCCTTCGGCGTACCGGGCGCACTGTTCCGTCAGCCGCTTGCGCGCGTCCGCCAGCTTTGCCATCACGCTGGGACCGGGAGGAGCATGCGACGCGCCGTCCGCGCACAGGCCCGGTAGCGCCACGATAAAGCCGAAAACGGTCTCGTCGGTGGGCGTCAGCCCGGATGGATAGTGGCTCCAAGGCGCGTTTCCGACCTGCTGCAGGACGGCGCCGCCAATGGCAGGGCCGAGATCGCCGAATGGCGCCGCAGCCGGCCGGATGTCGGTGGCGATGGCGCAGTCCGCGACCTTCGCCCGGGTCGGATGTGCCGGAGCGGGCAGCAGCTTGAGAACCTGACCCGGCGCAATTGAGAAGGCGATTCCGTCCGCGCTGCTGCGGACGACGACGCCCGGCTCCTTCGCGGCCCTGTCCGGCGCCGCCAGGCTGGCAGGCTTCAACACCCGGCCCACAAGCAGGAAATGCTCGCCGCCGTCGACGCTCAGCTCGATCCGGCCGAACCGCGCGTTTTCCACGCGCAGCCGGTAGGTCTCTCGCGCCGAGACTGTCGTCGCATCCGGCGCCACCGGCGCCTCCTGCGCGCGGCACGGCGCCGCGCCCGCGATCGCCAGAAGCGCCGCGCACAGAGCGGGGACGCGGTTCCTGGTTCCTAATTCCTGGTTGCTGGCAAATGCGATGCGGAACCAGGAATCAGGAACCAGGAGCCGCAATCTGTTGGCTGGTTGCATTTGCGGTCTTGCTGCGGCGATAGACATGGAGCTTCCGATGGCGGCGCTGTCACGGTCTTTTGGCCGAATAGAATATGCGGTCGGTGAGGCGATGCGCGGGCCGGAGCGTATAGGCCTGGTAGGCGCGCACGGCGGTGAATCCGGCGCGCTCAAGCATGGCCGCAACCTCTTCCTCGCGATATGCGAACTGCCAGTGCTCCTCGTGGAACTTGCGGTCGGAGCCGTCCGCCTGACGATGCCAGAACTGCATTGCGATCCGGCAGCGCCGCGTCTCCGGGTAGTACTCGCTGACCCAATCGTAGCGAAGCTCGGCGTCGGCGGCGCGGTTGCTCTGGTCGAAAAAGTGGTTCATCAGAGCGTACTCGCTGTTCATGTCGAACAGGAACAGGCCTCCGGGCCGTAAGTGGGCGAAGACTCGCGCGAAGGCCATCTGCAGCCGTTCCGGATCGAGCACGTAGTTGAGGCTGTCGAACAGGCTCACGCAGAGATCGAACTGGCAGCCGGGCAGGCTCAGCTCGGCCGCGTCCTGCACTGAGTAACGAATCGGCAGGCCGGCGGCGGCGGCCTTGTCTCTCGCGGCGGCGATCATCGCCTCGGAGATGTCCGCCCCGACGACCTCGTGACCCTCCCGTGCCAGCAGCTCCGAAACGTTGCCCGTGCCGCAGGCCAGGTCGAGCACGCTCGTCGGCGAGAGAGACGCCTGGTCGAGGTGCTCCTTCAGGTAGCGCATCCACGACGGGTACGGCACGTCGTGCATCAGCTTGTCGTAGAGCGGCGCGACCTCGACGAACTGCTTAAGGAGCGGATTCACGGCCGGATCGGCCGGGGATGTCTGTTCGGGCATATCGCGATCGAAACTGCGGGTCTGCGGATGCTGCGGCAGCAAGATTCCAGGCAGGGCGTGGTATACTTGGCTGAGGATGATCGCTTTCGCTGCCTGACACGGAGAACCGCGCAAACTTGACAAATTCGCCGCCTGCTCCCAGCCTCGCCATAAAGACGGAAACGCAACCGGCCGAGAGCCAGACGGCCGCCCTCCCGACACGGGACGGGCTGGTTCTGCGAGTCGACTCCGGCCTCTATATTGTACACGCCGATCCCGATAAAAACAACTCGGTGCAGCGCGTGGTCTGCAGGCTCCGCGGCAATCTGCGCAAGAACCTGACCTTCAGCGCCGCGGAGGGGCTCCCCCGCCGCGTGATCAGGGCCAAGCGGCCGCCCACCACGGATGTCGTTGCCGTTGGCGACCGGGTGCGCTTCACGCCGATCGATTCCGGCAACGGCATCATCGAAGAGGTCTACCCGCGCGAGTCCCACTTCTCTCGCTCCTCGTTCCGCGGGCGCGAGCAGACGCTGCTCACCAATCTCGACCAGCTCGTCATCGTCTTCGCCTGCGCCGAGCCCAACCCGGACCTCTGGCGCCTGGACCGTTGGCTGGCCTGCGCCGAGTACTGCGGCCTGGGCTCCCTGATCGTCGCCAATAAGCGCGACAGGGTGGACGATGCCGCCTTTCGCGACCGCTTTGCCGAGTTCAGCGACATCGGCTGCCGCGTGATCGAGACCAGCGCGAAGTCCGGCCTGGGCATCGAGGCCCTGCGGTCCGCGCTCCACGGCTGCATTTCGGCCTTCACGGGCCCGTCTGGCGTCGGCAAGTCGAGCCTGCTGAACGCGCTGCAGCCAGGCCTCAAGCTCGCGATCGGGGACGTTGGCGAGGTCACCTTCAAGGGGCGGCACACAACGACCGTCCGAGAGCTGATCCCGCTCGAGTGCGGAGGCTGGGTGGCCGACACGCCGGGCCTGCGCCAGCTCGACCTGCTCACCATGAGCCGAGACGAGCTGCTCGCCTGCTTCGTTGAGTTCCCAGCCGTGCTCGAGACTCCCTGCCGCTTCCGCAACTGCCGCCACGAAAACGAGCCGGGCTGCGCTCTGAAGGCGGCGGTCGCGGCCGGCGCGATCTCCGCCCGCCGCTACGAGAGCTTCCTCCAGCTCGCCGCGCAGACGGCGGGCTGATGGCCGTAAGTGCTGTTTGCGTCTGGCGCCCCCAGCGGCACGTGATCGGCTTCGCTCTGCAGCTCTTCGCGCCGGACGCACTCGCGGACTACGCCCTGCAAGGTTCGCCGCACCATGCGCGATCAGGGCCGGCCGACGGCCTGATCGCGCTTCCGCGAACGAACTCTAGTTCGGCGGCGCAGGCGATCCCGCACCGCGCCGGCGCCGGATCGGGTCCACCGCCCATCCCTGATTGAACGCGATGGAATGATCGTGCGAGGCGACGCGAATGCGAAGTCGGGCCACACAAAAGCGCCGGCGCGTTTTTGTCGCGGCGTTTGCCGTCCCAGCGGCGCTGCTGCTGTACGCGCTCGTCTCGATTATCGGCGCGATCCGCCAGGACGACCTGGACCGTTCGCTGCTCGCGGCCATCTCCACGGACGGGACCCCGACTGCGGTCGCCCTCCTGAACGCCGGCGCCAACGCCAACGCGCGCCGGTCCGCCGCGCCGCCGCGGACGATCCTGCAGATCCTGCAGGACACGCTGCGCGGCCGGCAGCGCATCTTGCCGTCCGCCGATGGCCCCTCCGCGCTATCTATAGCCGTCTGCCGCAATAACGTCGAGGCGGTGCGCGCCCTTCTCGCGCATGGCGCGACGGGAGTAAACGAGCTCGTCAACATCGTTGGATTTGACAGCGAGCCGCTGTCTGAGCCGCTCCTCTTCTGTGCAGTGCAACATGGCGACTTGGGAATCGCCGCGGCGTTGCTGGATCACGGAGCTCCGATGCGCGGGCCGGCCGGAGCTCGGCCGGGCGTGTTGACGTTCGCATTCGGGCCGCTCGACGGCTGCGATCCGACGGCCGCGCCGGCGCATTATCGTCGGAAACTACTGGCTGTCCGCGAGTCCGTCAAGTTGCTTCTAGCGCGCGGCGCGGGCGTCAACGCGTTCGGATCGGACGGCGAAACAGCCCTAGATCTGGCGGCGCGGTCCGACGATCCCTGGCTGGTCGACTTCCTGCTCGCCCGTGGCGCTGCGCCGAATCGAGGCACGGCGCACGAGGGCGCGCTCAACTGTGCGCTGGAAAACGGCGACATCCCGATGGCCCAGATGCTGCTTCGGCACGGCGCTTCCATCCACACGGAGGCACTCCACCATGAGCCGGCGACGATTAGCGCATCCGGCAGCCGCACGCTCGAATTTGCCCTTAAGCATGGCGCCAGCGTGGACGAAGTGAAGGTCTTCGGCAAGAGAGACGGTGAAACGCTGCTGGAGCTTGACGCAATCGGCGGTGATCTACGCGAGATGAGGCTGCTTATGCGTTATGGAGCCAACGCCGATTTTCGCGACGCGAATGGCGAAACTCCGCTGATGCGGGCCGCGGAGTATTCGAATCCGGCGACCCTCCGGCTGCTGCTGGATCACGGCGCCAGGGTCAACGTACATCCGACCGGCGGCGACACAATGCGCTGGTCCGCACTGATGTTCGCGGCCGCCGAGGGCAACGACGAAAACGTCGACTGCCTGCTGCAGCACGGCGCCAATACCGAATTCGTGGACGAAGAAGGCGAGACAGCGCTCATGCTGGCAGTCCTGAACGGTAACGACGCGGCGGTACAGGACCTTTTGGAAGGCGGGGCGAAGATCGACGCGATCGATAAGCACGGCCAAACGGCCCTGGACTACGCGGACGGCAACACGCCCGTGATTGCCCTGCTCAAGCGCTGGGGCGCCCGCGCAGGGCACGCACGCGCCGGCGCAGGGCAAGAACCGGAGTATACGCGATACTGAGCGCCGGGATCCGGCCGAAGCAGGAGTCGATCACCCGGATGCCGGCTCGGCGTTCGGTGATCCCTCGTCGTCCTCGCCGGACCAGCTGACGGCGACGGCCGGGAAGTCCGCGACAGTCAGCAGCCCCGAGCCGCTCCTCGGCACCTGGAAGGCGATTGCGACCGCAAACGCGAGCTCGCCGGTCTCGGGGTCCGGGCGCTGCGCCAGGCGTAGATTATCTCCCTCGATCAGGACCTTCCCGCCCGGCACGTCCAGCGAAACGCCGGACGGAAGCATTGCGCCATGATCGCAGCCTCCAGCCAGCGTCAGGCCTGCGTCGGTCAGAGGGAGCGTCACGGGAGCAGAATACGAGGCCGGGTCCAGATTGTGGACGGTAAAAACCACCTCCAGCAGCGACTCCTCCGGCTCGCCGTCCGGCAGCTTCCGCCCAAGGTACTCCGCAATCTCCGCGCTGGTGACGCAGAGCTCTAGCCGGCCGGCCGGATCGCGCACGCGGTCTCCCAGCCGGAACACCGCCTCGCCCGGCGCGCGCAGGTACCGGTCCATCCAGGCGAGCGAGCGGCGCAGCTCGTCAAGTCGGTGGTTGGGCTCCAGGATGCCGTGGCCCTCGCGCGGATAGCGTACGAACCGCGCAGGCACCCCGCGGTGCACGAGGGCGCGATACAGCTCACGCGAGTTGCTGATAGCGGTGTTGTCGTCCTCCTCGCCGTGCAGGATCAGGGTGGGCGTGCGGATCGCCTCCAGATAGGTGGCCGGGGAGAGCCGCCGGTAGATTTCCGGATCCTCCCAGTAGTGCGCGGCGAGGTAGTCGTGCTCCCAGCGCGAGAGGCGGGAGTTGCTGAAGTCGGAGCGCAGCTCGAAGATGCCGAACATCGAGATCGCGGCCTTGAACCGGTCCGTGTGGCCGATCGCCCAGTTCACCAGGTAGCCGCC
>DATGJU010000363.1:0-5551 GCA_035295045.1 Chthonomonadaceae bacterium | reverse complement strand
GCGCCTCTATCTCAACCGCGCGCTGCGCGAGCTGCTCGGCATTCCCGCCGGCCAGGTGGACGACGGCGTCATGGAGAGCGCCCACACCGCGGAGTCGCTGGAGAACCTCCGCACCACGGCGATACCGACCGCCATTCGCGATGGCATGTGGACCGGCGAATCGACGTTCCTGGACCGGAACGGCCGCGAAGTGCCCGTATCGCAGGTCGTCCTGGCCCACCGCGACGCGTCGGGCGCCTGCCTATACCTCTCCACCATCGCGCGCGACATCTCGGAGAGCAAGGAGTATGCGCGCCAGATGGAGCGCACCAACGTTCAACTGGAGGAGATGAACGAGCGGCTCGAAGCGCAGAAGTCCGAGCTTCAAGCCTCCAACCGAACCTTGGAACGGCTCAACTCCCAGCTCGAGGCGCTCGCCACCACGGACTGCCTGACCGGTCTCAACAACCACCGCAGATTCCAGGAGACACTGCGAAGCGAGATCGAAAGGGCGGCGCGCACGGGCTCGACCCTCTCCGTCCTGCTGCTCGACGTGGATGAGTTCAAGGCCTACAACGATACCTACGGCCACCCGGCCGGCGATACCGTGCTCAAGATGCTGGGCGACATACTGCGCGATACCGCCCGATCGTCCGACCTCGTCTCGCGATATGGGGGCGAGGAGTTCGCAATCATCGTCACCGATTCGGACGCGGAAGGCGCGATGTTCGCCGCCGAGCGATTCCGCGTCGCCATAGAATCCGCGCCGTGGCCGGAGCGCCGCATCACCGCTTCATTCGGCGTCGCAACGCAGTCGGCCGCGGCCAACGACCCGGCCGCGCTCGTCGCCCTCGCCGACAGCGCCCTCTATCGCTCCAAGAACCGCGGCCGCAACTGCATCACGCACGTTGCGGACCAGATTGGCGATCAGGAGATGGCCGAGGCGCGCCTGTCGCCCTACGCGGAGCTTCTCCGGACCATGCAGCAGCTCCAGAGCAACACCCTTGCCGCCGCGACCGAGACGATCAAGGAGACTCTGCTCCAGTCCTACGATGCCACAGTATTGAGCTGGGCGCGTATTCTCGCCCTGCAGGACAAGGAGACGCAGGCCCACACGGACCGCGTCGCGGAGCTCATCGTCCGCCTCGGCAGGGCTTCGGGGATGAATGAAGAGGAGGTGCTATACGCCAAATGGGGCGCCCTGCTGCACGATATAGGCAAGGTCGCCATCTCGGACGAGATCCTGCGCAAGACGGGGCCGCTCACCGGCGAGGAGTGGGAGGTTGTGCGGCGCCATCCCCTTACGGCGTACGACATGCTTTCGGCGATTTCCTTCCTGCGGCCCGCCCTCGACATCCCATGCCACCATCACGAGAAATGGGACGGAACCGGCTATCCAGCCGGCCTCCGGGCTGACGAGATACCGTTTGCGGCCCGCCTGTTCAGTATCATCGACGTATACGATGCCCTGACATCGGAGCGCCCGTATCGGCCGGCATGGCCGGAACGCGAAGTGCGCGATTATCTGCGCAGCCAGTCCGGCGCACACTTCGATCCGCGCGCCGTCGCCGTGTTCCTCTCCATGCTCGAACAGACCGACGCGCAGAGGCCGGACGGCGGCGCCCTCCGCGCCGCGTAGCCTCCCGATATTGCAGGAATTCGGCGCCGCGGAGGGAACGTAAGGCTGTTCCATTCCGGAGGCGTCTTATGGGCAGGTCCGTTTCAAGCAGCATCTCGGCGTTCAGCAGCGTCGATCTACTCGAAGATGCGTTAAGCGAGCCGACGGAAGCGCTGCGGCACACGCTGGCGAGCGTGCCCGGAGATATCCTCGTGCTGGGCGCCGGCGGCAAGATGGGCCCATCGCTCGCCATCATGGCCCGCCGCGCTGCCGAGCACAACCTTCCCAAGCCCCGGCGAATCTTCGCCGCCTCGCGATTTTCCCGCCCGCCTGTCGAGGCCAATCTGAAGAGGCACGGCGTCGAAACGATCCCGTGCGATCTACTCGACCCGGACGCGCTCGAGCGCCTGCCCGACGCGCCCAACGTGATCTTCATGGCGGGCACGAAGTTCGGCTCGACGGGCGCGGAGCCGCACACCTGGGCAACGAACGCGCACCTGCCCGGCCTTGTGTGCCGGCGGTTCCGCAAGAGCCGGATCGTCGCTTTCTCCACCGGCAACGTATATCCGTTCGTACCGGTGGCTGCGGGCGGCTCCAGCGAAGACGACCCGGCAGGCCCTGTAGGCGAATACGCGATGAGCTGTCTTGGCCGCGAGCGGGTTTTCGAGCACTTCAGCACGGCGCTCTCCATTCCCGTCGCTATCGTCCGACTCAGCTACGCCGTGGAGATGCGGTACGGCGTCCTTGTCGACCTTGCGCAGCGTGTCTACCGCGGCGAGCCCATCGATCTCACGATGGGCAGCTTCGTAGCGATCTGGCAGCGCGACGCAGCGGCGATGTCGCTGCGCCTGCTGCAGCATGCCGGGAGCCCGCCGCTCGTCGTAAACATCACCGGGCCGGAGACGCTGAGCGTTCGCCGCGTAGCGACAGAGTTCGGCAGGCTTATGCACCGCGACCCGGTCTTCGCCGGCGAAGAGTGCGGAAGGGCGCTTATTTCGAGCGCCAGCAGATCGCAGCTTCTGCTCGGCTACCCGGAGACCTCGATCGCCGAGGTGATCCGATGGACGGCGAACTGGATACTCCGCGGCTGCGAGACCTACGGCAAACCCACAAAGTTCGAAACCATGGACGGCAGGTTCTAACCGTGAACGCGGCCACGCGAGGCGGCGACAGCCAGAACCCACAATCCGGAGTCCGAAATCCAAAGTGGCGCGGCGCCCTCCTCTACGGCCAGGTCATTCCGGCAAGCCCGCTTGCCCTGACGAAGGAGCGCCGCCTGGACGAGCGCCGCCAACGCGCGCTCGTTCGGTACTACGCGGCGGCGGGAGCGGGCGGGCTGGCCGTCGGAGTGCACACCACGCAGTTCGCCATTCGCGACCCGGCCGTCGGGCTGCTCGAGCCGGTGCTGGCGCTCGCCGCGGAGGAGCTTGACCGCGCGGACGCCGGCCGGCGCTGTCCGCTGGTGCGCATAGCCGGGATCTGCGGCCATACCGGCCAGGCGGTGCGGGAGGCGGCTGCCGCCCGCCGCCTCGGCTACCACGCGGGACTGCTGAGCCTCGGCGCGCTCCACGTCGCGACGGAGCCGGAGCTGTTGGCGCACTGCCGGGCAGTCGCCGAGATCGTGCCGCTGGTCGGGTTCTATCTGCAGCCGGCGGTCGGCGGCAGGCGGCTTCCGTTCGGATTTTGGCGCCGCTTCGCCGAGATCGAAAACGTCGTTGCCGTCAAGATTGCGCCGTTCAACCGCTACCAGACGCTCGATGTGGTGCGCGCGGTAGCGGAATCCGGCAGGGACGACGTGGCGCTCTACACCGGCAACGACGACAACATTGTGGCGGACCTGCTCACGCCGTTTCCCTTTCGGGTGAACGGCGAGCCACGGATACGCAGGATCGTCGGCGGGCTGCTCGGCCAATGGTCCGTCTGGACGCGCGCCGCGGTAGGGATTCACGGCGCGTGCCGCTCCGCCGCACTGCGATCCGGAGCTCCCGAGCCGGAGGGGCGGGCAGAGCGGAGCGCCGGTAAACAATCCGCCGTAGCCGCGCAGGACAATCCCGGAACGGGCCGGAGCGCTGCCGCGCCGGGCGAAACAAGGCCCGCTGCCGGATTCGATCCTGCGGACGGATCGCCTTCGCTTGCCGCCCTGCTCCGGCTCGGTGTCGAGCTCACGGACGCGAACGCAGCCATCTTCGATGCCGCCAACGGTTTTGCAGGCTGTATCGCCGGCATCCATGCAGTGCTGCGCAGGCAGCGTCTCCTCGCCGGCACGTGGTGTCTCGATCCCGCCGAATCGCTCAGCCCCGGCCAGTCCGCCGAAATAGACCGTGTGGTCGCCGCGTATCCGCACCTGACCGACGACCCCTTCATCGCCGCAAATCGAGACAGCTGGCTGGCCGCCTGAAAGGCCGGGCAATCCGGTATTCGGTGTTTGGTATTTGGTGTCCAGGTCCGCGGGTCGACGGCAGGTTGGCCCAAACGCCCAACGCCGAACACCGAACACCAAACACCGATCACGTCTCTGGCCCGATGCCGGGAACAATCGCGAACGGACGACCGTCTTTTTCACGGCGCACGGTCGCCCGGCCGCCGCCGAACCGGCTCCCTGACGCAGCGGACCCCTGCGGCGGTGCGGCGCCATGGCCCGGCCAGTCGCTCCAATTACGGCTTCACTCTTTGCTGGCGGGATCGATCGGCTCCTTCGGCCGCGCGCAGATCGGCGACGCGGTCCGATTTTCCATGCGTCGGGGCCGATCTAGATCGGAAACTCCGCAATGTCGCACCGTGGTGTCGGCGTAGGCTTTTATCTCGACCGTGAGGCCGTGTCGACGGTCCTCAGACAGCTTAAGAGCGCGCGCTGCCGCTACGCCTCCATCTCGCGGTCTGACGACGGCAATCCGGTCATACACAACTGGGGGCTCCGGCGGGAGCACGTCGCCCGCTTCGACCGCTGGTGCATCCGCAATGAGACGATCATCATCGCGGAAACGGCGGGACGCAGCCTTGGTCCGATACTCGAGATACTGCGGCAGGAGGCCAGCAGCCCGCCGGTCGCGTTCCTGTTCACGTCGCGAAGAGTCCCGGAGGTTCCTGAATCCGAGGCGCTGGACCGAACCCCGGCGCGGCCGGACGCGCTTGCCGATGAATCCGCAGGCCGCCTGGCGCGCACGCGCGGAACGGCTGCGCCGGGGTCCATCCGAGGCGCCACTCTACTGCGCCGCCTTACCGACAGCACACGCGAGCTGGAGCGGATCCAGGAAACCCTCGCAGATTCGGTGCGTACGGGCCAGGCGGCGACTCTCGCGGCCGATTGGCTCCTCGATAACGCATACATTATCGAGGGCCAGTTCGACGACGTTCGCCGCAACCTCCCGCGCAAGTACTACGAAAAGCTGCCGGTCACGGCCGACGGACCCATGGCCGGCCTGCCGCGCATCTACTCCATCGCATCCGAGCTGGTTACCGACACGGAGACGCGGTTCGATCGCGACCAGGTCATTGCGTTCATCACCGCATACCAGAAGGTGTCGCCGCTCACTATGGGCGAGCTCTGGGCGATGCCGCTCATGCTCCGCCTGCGGCTCATCGAGGCGGTGCAGAAGCTCGCAGTCGCCGTGGAGCACCGGGAATACGAGCGTGAGCTTGCCGATTTCTGGGCGAACCGGCTGCTAACCGCGGCCCGGCAGGATCCGAAGCGGCTGCTGCCGTTCGTGTCGCTGTTGGCGCAGGAGGAGCCGCACCCGTCGGCCTGCCTGGCGGAGCAGTTGATCGCAAATCTCTACGACGAAGAGAGCATCCTTGCCTACGTGCGCCCGTGGCTGGAATCGAGCATGGAGGGGACGCTTGCCGCCGCAATTCAACAGGAGCGGCTGCGGCAGAGCACGGACCAGATCGCCCTTTCGGATGCGATCACGAGCCTGCGCCAGCTCTCGCAGATCGACTGGCGCGTTACTTTCGAGG
>DATGJU010000362.1:0-8675 GCA_035295045.1 Chthonomonadaceae bacterium | reverse complement strand
CCGGAGCGGCGGCAGGGCTTCCAGTACTTCAAAGCGCTGGAGTGCACGCACGACTACAACGCCTCCGCCTATTACGCGGACGACAACCCCGCAAAGGAGCGCTGGCCCGGCTACGACGCCGACGCGCAGACGGACGACGCCTGCGCCTACCTGCGCGGCCGGGCGGGATCCTCGAAGCCGTTCCTGCTCTTCTTGTCATGGGGTCCGCCGCACGAGCCGTACCAGACCGCGCCGGAACGGTACGCAAAGCTGTACGCGGAGGCGGTGATCGCGCTGCGGCCCAACGTGCCGCCGGAGCGGCGTGCGATCGCACTGCGCGAGCTCCGCGGCTACTATGCGCATTGTACCGCGCTGGACGACTGCTTCGGCCGGCTGATGCAGGCGCTCCACGAGTCCGGGGCGGACGAGAACACAATCGTCGTCTTCACGTCCGACCATGGAGACATGCTCTGGTCCCAGGGCGCGGAGAAGAAGCAGCAGCCGTACGAGGAGTCGGCGCGCGTCCCGCTGCTGGTCCGGTATCCGGCGCGGTTCGGACCGCTCGGCAGGAGCGTCGCGGCCGCCATCGGCACGGAGGACATCCTGCCGACACTGCTCGGCCTGTGCCGACTGCCTAAGCCGCCGAGCGTGCAGGGCCTGGATTTCAGCCGCGCGATGGCCGGCGGGAGGGATCCGTCCGGCGGCGCGGCCATCGTGATGTGCCCGGCCCCGTTCGGCCAGTGGAGTCGCGCCCGCGGCGGCAGGGAGTATCGCGCGATCCGGACTGAGCGCTACACCTACGCCGCGGATCTGCACGGCCCGTGGCTGCTCTTCGACAACCTGGCTGAACCGTACCAGCAGCAGAACCTGGTGGGCCGCCCGGAGCAGGCAGCCCTGCAGCGCGACCTGGACGCCCTGCTCCGCGCGAAACTGAAGGCACGCGGCGACGCGTTTCTGCCGGCCGCGGCGTACATTAAACAGTGGGGCTATACGGTCGACGCGACCGGGACGGTGCCTTACGACCCGTGAGTGGACCGCTGCGCGACTCGCCGCATGTGGGACGGGAGCCAGTCATCGCGCAGTAACCGCATACAGCCCGTTTCTGCAGACGAAACTGATGTCACGGCTGCCGGGAATCCACCGAATTCTGTTTGGGACAGCGGCATCGCAGCCGTCCCACGGTCCGTTATGCCCGTCCGGGCTGGCCTCGCCAATCAGTTCAAGGTCCGAACCGTCCGACAGGCAGGTCCAAAGCTCGACCTTCGCCGACGCCTTGCCATCCGGGGACCTGTCGGCAACGGATAGCAGCCATGCGATCCGGTCGCCGCGAGGCGAAGTTGCGACCTCCTTAATGGTTGACTTTCGTGGGAACCGAATGCTGAACGTCATAGGCGGCCGTGAGTTCGGTGCCAAACCGACGTCGGCGATGTGCACGCGGTCATCTTCCTGTGCCGGGAAGATCTGAAGCAGCGCGCGCTGCCCGGGTGTCACTCCCAGCAGGCGCGCTCCTTGAACGGCCCCGCCAAAGAACAGGTGCATGCGATCGCCTTTCCTCCGGAGATTCGTTTCGAATCCTGCTACCGGCACCTCCCGCTTGCTCTTGGGCGAGCCGAGATCGTGGATTGTGAAGACGGGGCGCACTCGATCCGTAAGCTCGATCCACCGACGGCTGTCCGGCATCCACTTCCCGCCCGCCGTCGAGAAGTCTGCGAGAGGTCCCAATGCCAGAGCCTTGCCGTCGAGCGATACGGCGCGCCATCGGAATGTTTCGCCGACGAGAGGCGTATCGAACACGAGAAGCCGCTTGCCACCCGGCGATATTATGAGCCCCGTGGGAAAGAACCGTTGGCGTTGGAAGAGGGACGGAGTTTAAGCGGCCCATTCGCGTCGCCGTGCCGGTTCGGACGTCGGAGGAAAATGCGCTAAACCGGTAGCGCTGCGTCCAGCGAATTAATCTGGGGTCCCCCTGCCACGTTAGCAGCTTCGTCCCGGTAATCCAGGAATAGACCGGCCCGCCGGTCCACAGGCTCGCGTCGCCCAGGCGCGTCGCTCTGGCGAGAAGGCGCGCCTCCGGGCGCGACCGGGCCGGCGCGGCGTCGTCCGTCTGCCCGGGGGCGCCGACGCAGTGCCCGGTCGCCAAGGTGGCAGCAACGACCGCGAGAAATCCGAGAAGCTGTAGACGAGAACGTTCAGGCTGTGACGGATTCACGCGTGCGCCTCCCTTCGAGCAGAAAGACTGGTCACGACGCGCTCTGGCGGCGATCTGTACATCGGCGTCGAGCCCGGATTGTGGAGGAATCTGTGTATACCTATAGGTTACGCCACTCTCCGAAAGGGTTCACGGCAGCCGTTCTCGCAGCTCTCGTCTGGTTTTCAGGTCCCTCTAACGCGCAGAGCAGCGCGAATCTGGGCGTGGTGGAGATCGACGATCCGGGGCGCTACTCACAGGTGCTGGCCGTTAGCGACGTTCACGGGGAGTATGCTCACCTGAAGAGGCTGCTTACGGCGGCACGCGTGATCGATGCGCAGGGCCGGTGGGCGGCGGGCCGATCGCTCCTCATCGTCGTGGGCGACTCGATCGACAAGGGACCGGAGAGCCTTCCCATCCTGGAGCTGTGGATGCGACTACGGCCCCAGGCGCAGGCAGGCGGCGGGAGGCTCCTGGTGCTCCTCGGCAACCATGAGGCGGAGTTCCTGGCCGATCCGCACACCGGCAAGACGAAGCCGTTCCGAAAGGAGCTCAAGCAGGCGAACATCGATGCGGAGCAGCTCGCGGCCGGCCGCGACCCGCGCGGCATCGGCGCGTTCCTGCGGGCCATGCCGTGCGCCGCGCGAGTAGGCAAGATGCTGTTCGTTCACGCAGGCTGGTTTCCGCCGGGAGAGACGTGGCCTGCGTTCGTGCGGCGGGCGCGCCAGACGCTCGCCGCCGGCCGGTATGGCGACCCGTTCCTGACAGGCGAGCACTCGATCCTGGAGGCGCGGGAGGTCACGCCGGCTGGCAGCGACGATCCCGAGAAGTGGTACGACGATGCCGGAGCGGTCCGGAACCTGGAGAAGCGGGTCACCGGCGCCGGCCTCTACGGCGTGGTCTTCGGCCACCAGCCCAAGGCGTTCCACTTTCTCGACGAAATCGGAGGCGTGGACGGTCTTCGGCTGATCAAGATCGATACAGGCATGGCGCCGGACGCCGATGAGAGCCCCGGCGAAGTCCTGCGATTCCGGCGCCCGGCCGACCTACTCCACCTCGCCCGGCCCCAGGCCGACCGCCTTCTAGCCACCGGCGCCGCCGCCCAAATCGCCGAAAAGCACGTGGCGCAGTAGCTCGTGGCTCGTGGTTCGTGGTTCGTGATCCGTGGTTCGCCGCGCGTGATCGGTGATGCGTGGCTCGTGGCTCGTCGCTCGTGACCCGCATTCGCCATGAACCAGGAACCAGGAACCAGGAACCATCACCCCATCACCCGCTCACCCGCTCACGCTGCCCGGGCCGGCGCCACGGCCGAGAAGGGGGCGTCGAAAGCGCGTGGGTCGGCCGCACTGGCCGGGCGCGGCTTCGGCGTTTCGAGCGCCGACAGATCGCCGAAGTCGTGGCGTCCTGCCAGGCTGCGCACGCACGCGAGAACGTGCGCGTCCACGATCTGGCTGGCTCCCCTGAGGAAGGCCTCCTTCATCGCGGCGTCCGCGATTGTGATGAAGTCGCGGGGAATGCCCTTGCTCAGCTCGAAAAGGATCCGCGACGCCGAGCCGGAGCAGATCCGGTAGGGCTCCTGCGCGCCCGCCACGGTGAATCTGTGCAGCAGCATCGCGTCCGCCTCCTTGAGGCTCAGCGGCTCGAGCGTCATCGAGGTGGCAATGCGGCTCCGCAGTGCCGGGAACGACTTGAGCTTATCGTCAAGCTCCAACTGTCCGGCGAGCACGATCTGGAGCAGTATCCTCTCCCGCGTTTGGAGGTTGAGGAGGTCTCGCAGAATTGGCAGGCATGGTTTTCCGATAGATTGTGCTTCGTCGATGAAAAGTACGATCGGCTGATTGGTGATGGACTGTTCAAGGAGCCATGTCTCCAGATCCGTCACCATCTTCCGGCTCGTCGATGAGGTCGGCAGTCCGAAGGCCGCCATGATTTCCGCCAACAGCGCCCGCGGCGTGCCGATGCTGCCGGTGTTCTGCAGCTTGGCGCACTTCCAGCCAAGGTACTTCGTCCAGCCGCTCATCATGTATTCGATAAGGCTCGATTTGCCGTGTCCCACCCCTGCCCGCAGCAGCGCCAGACCACCGTACTCCCCCAACGTCCAGCGAATCTTCAGCAGATCCTCTTTATTCTGAGGGGAGAGATAGATCCACTTCGGGTGCTGGTTGCGCGCGAACGGCGACTCGTTCAGCCCGAAATGGCTCAGGTAATTTGTCATCCTCCCATACCTCCTCCACGTGACTCATCGGCCACCGACGTATTTCTTCCATAATCGGTGGGTCTCGTTACTAATAAGAGTACGGGAGATGTTCAAACTGCGGGGTCGGCCGACGGCGCGGCGACCGGCGGGGGTTAGTCCTCGCCGCACCGTGCAGCGTCGCTCCTGCCGATCTCACCGAGTCACCATGTCGATTACCGCGACGGCAGAGTGTATGCGGCGCAAACCGTCGATTCCATGTGCGCTAAGCGGCCCGAATATGGAAAGACCTCTGGTGAGGCTGCGGTTCCGAAACCCGCATCTGTTCCAGTGGGGATCGACAGCCCCCGCGCCATAATGCTGTGCCAAGGGGGACGTATGGCCTTGAAAACCAGGAATAGCAAACAATTTGAAGACGGAGTTCCGTCCGGCGCTAGGCAGGCAGGCTGCGGCGCCGAGCGCCGGGGCCAGCCCAGAGTCTATCCTTCCACGCTCTCCGCGGTCCTCAACTCCGGCGACCAGCGCTGGGTGGTGATGATCGGCGACATCAGTCTCTCCGGCGCGCGGATTCTGAATGCGCCGCCGGACCTCGCGGTAGGCGACAGCCTCTGCCTCGCGACGCTGCTTTGCGGCACCGATACCATGACCGTACCGTGCACCATCGTGCGCGTCGAAGCGAACGAAGCGCACGCTCAGATCGGCGTCCGGTTCGAGGCGAGCAAGGTGGCGCAGAACGAGGCTCTCGACCGGTATCTGCGCGCCCACATCGATGGCGCCGAGCCGGCCGAGAGGGCGAACGCGCGCTGAGGATGCGACCGCGAATGGAAAAGGATATCCTATGACAAGCAGCCGCCAAGCGATGGATGAAGCGGGCCGCAAGCGGCACCTGGAGGCTCTGTTCGCTGACGAGCCCTACCTCTCGCCGACCATGAAGGCCCGGCGCATGCACGAGAAGATGCTGGACGACATGCCCGGCATCTTTTCCGCAGAGCGGCAGCCAGCGTCTACGCTCGCTGCAGATCCGCAGCGCACCGCGGCCCTGCTGGAGGAGCCGCTGCCGCTGCGAACCGATCGCGCCGGCGGCCAGGCGCCGCAGATGACGTTCGAGGAGGCGCGACGCCATCTCAGCGGGCAGGGCGTGCCGGACCCGTACGCGTTCACACCATCGGACCCCCTCTCCTATTTTCGGACGCAGGTGCTGTCCCAATGGATTCAGAAGGTCGATCGACGGGAAAACGAATAGGCGGCTTGGCCGGGCGCGCCACATAGGCGGAGCGCCCGGCGGATCACGGAAGAGAACCCTAAGATAGGAAGGATCGCTAATGCTAACGTACGCCATCTCTAGCCAGAAAGGCGGTGTCGGCAAGACCACGACGACCGTCAATCTCGGCGCGGCTTTGGCGCAGCAGGGGAAGCGGGTGCTGCTGCTCGACATGGATCCGCAAGGCAGTCTGACGGCGGCCGTGGGGGCCACGACCGACGGCATCTCGATGGGCGACGTGCTGGAGCATCCGGAGCACACGATCAACGCCATCGCGCAGTGCACGGGCGGAATGCGGGTGATTGCCGCATCGCCGACGCTCGCGAGCGTCTTTCAGGTCCTGGCGGAGATGTCGACACCGGCGTTCCGGCTCTCCATGGCGCTTCGTTCTGTGGCGGACTGCTTCGACTATGCCTTGATAGACTGCCCGCCCGCGCTGGGCCACGCTACCGCCAACGCGCTGACGGCGTCGGACGTGGTACTGGTACCGCTGCAGTGCGAGTTCCTGTCGATGCGCGGCCTTCACGATATGAAAGATATCACCGCCATCATCCAGGACACGACCAACCGGGGGCTAAAGCTGCGCGTCCTTGGCACGATGTTCGACAAGCGGACGCTGCACGCCAACGCGGTGCTGCAGGAGGCAAACCGCGATCTGCCGGGCCTGGTTTACCAGACCGTGATACCGCGGACGATCCGGCTGGCCGAAGCGCCCGCCGCTGGGAAGACGATTTTCGAGTACGCGCCGGAATCGAACGGCGCGTATGCGTACAGCATGCTCGCTCAGGAGATTCTGCAGGAGGTGACCGATTATGGAACGACAGCGGGAAATACGGCAGGCACTCAATTCCTTCCTTCCAACTCCCGCGCGGCATGACACCCCGGCGAGCGCGCCGAAGCGCACGCTGACGGACCATTCCGGCCCGGAAAACCGCGGCGGCGCGCAGTTCGCGGTAACGGAGGCGCAGCGCGCCGTCCTGTCCGAGCTGCAGTTCTCGCTGCGTAAGCACGGGATCGAGGCGGGCTTCGAGGAGATCGGCAAGGGCATTCTGGATGCGCTGGCAGCCCGTCCCTCGCTCTGCAAAGGCCTGCTTGCCGCGTATCTGCTGGATCTGTGATGCGGTGGTCAGGTGTTCAGGTGATCGGGTGTTCAGGAGGGCTCGCCGGGAGGCGGTTGGTCCCGAATACCCGAAGACCGGAACACCCGAATACCAAACGCCTGATTGTCTTGCGCGGGTTCAGACGCAGGATGCGGAAGAACCAATCTGAATCTCGACTTGGAGCTTGGACGTGAAGATGCCACCAGGAGGAGCCGCTGTGGCCTGGCTCGCGTTTTTCCGCGGAGTGTCCGCCAAGATAGTGTCCGTGCCGTTAGTGGCATTCGTGCTCGGCCTGCTCATACCGGGCCTGGTCGGCTTTCAACTGCTGATGCGCGGCGCCGACCGCGAGACGCACGAGAAGGCTGTCGCCATGCTCGCCATGGTCTCCGCCGTCCGGCGCGCGGCCGACGAGGACGGGGACATGCCGGCGCAGCTCGCGCGAACGGGATACCTGCACCGCGGAACGGCGGCTGCAAATCTGGTGATACGCAAGTACGATCTCGGCTCGCACGAAGACTCCTTCATCTACAAGCGCGTCGCGTATAACCCCACGGACCTGCACGACCTGGCAAACGGGATCGAGACGCGAATGATCCGTACGTTTGCCGCGACCCCGAGCCTGAAGCAGGCCGAGGAGGAGGTCGACGATCACGGGCGGCCGATGCGCGTTCTCGCGACTCCCGTCGCCGTCTCCTCCGATCGCTGCCTACAGTGCCACGGATCGCCGAAAGCCGCGCCGGAATGGCGGCTGAAGCGGTACGGCCGCGTGGCAGGCTTCGGCTGGAAGCGCGGCCAGGTGGTAGCCGCCGACGTGATCTACGTTCCGAGCGGCTTTCCGCGCGACCAGGCCGTGGCGATCTTCTGGTCCGTCATCAAGTCCGTCGGCGTGCTGGCGCTCATGTGCGGATTCATGCTGTTCTACAGGGCGCATGTGCTGATCACCCGGCCCGTAACGCGGATGCTGGATGCGAGCGAGGCGGTCCAGCGGGGCGAGTGGCCTCGGTGGGGCGACAGGCGCTTCCCGGACGAGCTCGGCATGCTGGCGAACTCGTTCCAGACTACCACGCTGTGCCTGCGGGACAAGGTGGTTCGTGAGGAGAAGCTGCGCGCTCTCTTCCAGCAGTTCATCCCCGCCTCCATCGCGGCGACGGCCCTCGGCAAGAACGCGGACGAGATTCTCGTCGGCACGCGCCACGCCGTCACGGTTATGATCATCAACATCCGCAACTTCAAGCTGCTGATGGACCATCTGCCGCCGGACCAGACCGTCGCCGTCCTGAATGAGTACTTCGCCAACGTCAACCAGATCATCGTTGCGAATAACGGCCTGGTGAGCAAATACATGGGCGACAGTGTGCTGGCCCTTTTCGGGATGCCGCTGACTCAGGAGAACCACGCACTGTGCGCCGTGAAGGCTGCGCTCAGCATCCCTGCGGCGCTGCAGGACATGTACGTGCGGCTGGACGAGAAGTACGGCTGGGAGCTGGGCGTGGGGATCGGCATCAGCACGGGCGCGCCGATTATCGGCTCGTTCGGCTCCTCGGAGCACCTGGAGTACACGGTCCTGGGCGAGGTGGTGGCGGAGGCCGCGAACCTGGAATCGGCGACGAAGGGTGTGCCGGAAGAGGACTCGATCCTCATCAGCGAGGCGACCTACCGGTGTGTCATGTCCGACGTCCACGTTCTCGATCTGGGCTACAAGCCGTGCGGCAGCGGCGGCAGCAACATCCACGCCTACGTTGTGCAGGGCTTCCGCACGGAGGTCCGGTCGTCGCTGGCCGCTTAGGGGACGATGGGGTGATGGGGTGATGGGGTGATGGCGTGAGAGGGTGAAAGGACGGGTCGTCACTCCATCACGCCATCACCCCGTCACTTCGCGTCCGACAGGCCAGTGTGCGCCTTCAGGAAGTCCTGGACGGCCGCGAGGAACTCCGGGCGGCCGGGCGTGTCGAT